>JAGWBV010000025.1 GCA_021295715.1 Candidatus Poribacteria bacterium
CACTATTTTTTCATGCCCTAAATATCTTTTGACTGACAGCCGATAGCCGATAACCGATGGCTATTATATCGCGTATACAGTGGTCTGTCAATTTATTTCTTTGGATGCAAATCGGGCTTATAAAGCCCCCCCACAAAAACGCCTCGCGCGAATTGAATGGCTCTGGGCGTGCCCCTGCAATAATTTGACATTTCGCTCAAGATGTGCTAAAATTCCTATAGAAAATTAACACCTTCATAAAAAATATAGAGTGAGACTAAATGATGAAACTTGGAATTATTGGTGCATCGGGGTATGGTGGTAGTGAATTGTTACGCTTTCTTGTCAACCACCCTGGGGAACTTGATATTACACTCTGCACGTCCGAGACCTATGCAGGCCAATGTATTGACAGTGTTCTACCCAACCTTCGCGGGTTTCTATCGTCCAAATTTGAAGCCTTAGATCTCGACTCCCTCAAAGAGAGAGTAGATGCCGTTGTGCTCGCCGTGCCACACAGAGTAGCGATGTCTTTCGTGCCACAGATTTTGGCACAAGGTTTACGCGTCGTGGATTTCAGTGGAGATTATCGGTTTGAGGATGCCGAAACCTACGAAGCCTGGTATCACGCCGAACATACGAGCGCATCACTGATGCCACAAGCAGTATATGGGCTACCGGAGCGTTACCGCGATTGCATTCGCACCGCCCAACTCGTCGCGAATCCTGGATGTTACCCAATGAGTGCTATACTCGCGGCTCTGCCGTTAGTGGCACATGGCGGGGTGGAATTGGACTCTATCATCATTGACTCGAAATCGGGCATTTCTGGTGCCGGTCCGAAACCGAGTGAAAATACACACTACCCGAATCGAGAGTCCAATTTTGTCGCTTACAAAGTTGGTGTGCATCAACATACACCAGAAATTGAACAGGAGTTGAGTGCCGTCGCATCTGAACCGGTTCGCGTGACGTTCACACCACACCTTGTCCCGATGACCCGCGGTATCCTTAGCACTGTTTATATGCGTCTCACAGAGGAAATCTCCACAGCAGAAGCCCTCGATATGTACGCACAGTTCTATGAGAATGAACCGTTCGTTCGGGTGCTTCCAACCGGTACATATCCGCAAACGAAGGCTGTCCTTGGTAGCAACTATTGCGATGTTGGACTTGAAGTGGATGCGCGGACACGTCGTATCGTCGCAATGGCAGCAATTGATAACCTCGGTAAAGGCGCAGCAGGAGCCGTTGTACAGAATCTCAATCTGATGTTCGGTTTCAAAGAAACTGACGGACTGAAGGTGCTTAGCCGTCAGCTGTCGGCAGGCAGTCACAAAAGCGTGAAATTTGGGTTACAATCGCCTCCCACAACCTCTGTTCTGATAGTTCCGAGGACCGATAGTCGTTATGCCGAAGATTATGATTGTTGCTGGAGAACCCTCTGGTGACTTACACGCTTCTCACGTTGCACGCCAACTCACAACACTTTGTCCCGATATAACACTCTTCGGCATGGGCGGCGACCAGATGGAAGAAGCATCGGTCACACTCGATTTTCATATCCGAGATTCTGCTGTGATGGGCTTCGCGGATGTTATCACTGTCCTGCCGATGTTCCTTCGGAAACAAGCGCATCTGAAACGGCGTATCCGTGAGGAACGCCCCGATGTTCTTCTCCTCGTGGACTTTGCAGAGTTTAATATGCCGTTAGCTCAGTTCGCCCGGAAACACGGTGTTCCTGTTGTGTATTACATTCCCCCAAAAGCGTGGGCGTGGCGTGAAAACCGGGCACGGAAGTTGGCAAAATGGGCTAACGTTGTTGCCGCGATCTTCCCATTTGAAGCAGAATTTTACCGAAACGCGGGTGCAAATGCCGAATTTGTTGGGCATCCACTTGTTGATTTTGCACAGACATCCCTCACCACACAAGCCGCACGCGAGCATCTCAATCTATGTGAAACACAAGACACTGAGATTACGGCGGAGGCACGCCATCACGATGATCGTGATCGCGGGACCTCCGATCCTGTTATCGGATTGATGCCGGGGAGCCGCCGTTCGGAAATTCGACACATTTTGCCGGTCATGCTAAGTGCAGCGGCGAACATCGCTCAGGTCTATCCAAGCGCCCAATGGGTCCTCCCGTTAGCACCAGGGATTTCACACGAACTCATTGCGAAGTACCAGCAAGAGCAAAATTTGTCAGGACTGCAGGTTCCACCCATCAAAATTGTAGAAGATGCAACTTATCCGGCAATGCGTGCTTCCTCCCTGTTGCTGGTTACCTCTGGCACAGCGACACTCGAGGCGGCATGTATCGGCACACCGATGATTATCGTCTTTCGGACCGCATCACTTAACTGGCACGTCGTCAGGTCGTTGACTCCCTTGGAACGAAGCGGACTTCCTAACCTCATCGCAGGACGAGACATTGTTCCAGAACTCCTGCAGACAGAACTGACACCGACCACTTTGACGGAAATGGCTCTTGATTTTTTGCAGGATTCGCAGAAACGGGAGACACAACGGGATGCACTCCAAAGGGTACACGCACAACTCGGCACTGCTGGTGCAGCTGAGCGCACGGCGGAATTAGTGTTAGATGCTGCAAAAAGTCTGTAAAGTGGTCTAAAGTGCCTAAAGTTGTTAGGAAATCATCTTTCAACTTTACAGATTTCGCAACTTTAGTACACTTGCAAACTTTATTCACTATGAAACTCACACACACCCGCGATCTTCGATCGCTACAGCAGAGAATTCTCGCCACGCCTCTACGCTTTTTATTAGTTCCATTGAGTTGGCTCTACACCGTAAGCGTCCAACTCCGGAATATCTTCTATACATGCGATGTGCTTAAAGCACGCAAATTGCCCTGCCGAGTCATTAGTGTCGGTAACATTGTTGTCGGTGGGACAGGTAAAACCCCCGCTGTTATCGCGATTGCGAAACATCTCCAGAGCGAGGGAATGCGCGTCGCGATTCTGTTGCGTGGGTATAAACGTCCTGTTCGCGAAAAAGTGACAATCGTCTCAGACGGCGAAAAAGTGTGTGCTTCCGCTATAGAAAGCGGCGACGAAGCGTATATGATGGCGAGATGCCTCAGCGGCATTCCGATTATTGTAGGTAAATGTCGCTATCAGGCAGGTCAGGTCGCACTTGAATGTTTCAACGTAGATGTCTTGCTCTTAGATGATGGTTTCCAGCATCGGCAGCTTGCCCGCGATGTCGATATTCTCACTATTCCTGCGACACATCCCATCGGAAATCCAGAGAAATTGCTACCCGCGGGAACCTTACGTGAGCCACCCCCCGCCCTACGACGCGCAGACCTCATCTTACTGACACATGCAAACACACCTAATGTATCCGCACAGGCGAAAAAAGTAGTGAAAAGATTGGCACCGAACGCGCCTGTCTTGGAAAGCATTCACCAACCGACACATTTCTATCCGTTAGCCATCAGCAATCAGCGGAATAGCAGTCAGCCCTCGGCAGTCAGCCCTCGGCAAGAGACTGGAAGGGAAGGCAGGAGGGATGGAAGGATGGATGCCCAATCTTCCAATCCGAAGATCCTTCATCCAAACGCCGATAGCCATACCTCTGAAAGCCGACCCCCGATGGCTGATAGCCACACTTTTGATATTAAAGAACTCAAGGGAAAACGGGTTCTCGCAGTTTGTGGGATTGGAAATCCGGACGCATTTGTTGCGACCCTCATCCGATGCTCAGTTGCGAGTGTGGAACTACTGGCATTTCCCGACCACTATGTCTATACGGAAATCGACAAGCAGCAGATATACACGGCTTTTCAGGAAGCAGGAGCAGATCTGATTGTCACAACACAGAAGGACGAACAGAAATTAGTAAGATTTGTAGATAACTGGGGACTGCCGATAGTCGTTTTAGCGATTGCGTTGGTTATTACGGAAGACAATGAGGCGTTCAATGATGTGTTACTGGGGGCAGCAGCGCTAAGCAGTCGGACGTTGCCGATCAAGCCATTTAACGGAAAAATGGAGTAGGTTTTCCATAATTTTATCGTTGACTTGGACATCTGCTTCCGTCTCGTTTCTCAAGCTGGTGACAATGTATAACCCTTTCTGAAAAGGTAGGAGTAAAAGCGCGGAGGCATTTTCAGATCCGTTCTTTGGAACCCCGGTAGCAGATGTGTGAATTTTCGCGAGAGATGTCCATTTTCCAAGAGGATCCAACCACATATCATCCAGTCGAACAAAAGACTGATCTTGCATCTCTGCCTCGGTATGATTCCCATTAATCGGATTCGGATATTGGAAAATACGTGAGCGTTTCCCTTGGAGTGTGGGTGAGAGTTCATAAGTCTCTTCACATTCAACGCCGGTCAGAGGTTCTGGAATCCAACCTGTGCCGCGGCGCTGTTTGGTACTGGCTTTGACATCTTGTCCAGAAACGATGACGATCCCGCCTTGGCTGACGAAATTTTTAATTCGATGTTCAGTATCTATGTTTAATCGATAGCCGGATTTGTAAATCTCACCGTTGCCAATCCATAAAATATCAGTCTTTGCCAACCGATCGGTTCGCAAATTTTGAACAGCGTTGTAAATCATGTGGTGATCCTGAACGTATTCAAAACGTTCAAGGACTGGAAACTCGACAGAAGATGTATTCCCAGTCAGTGCCATGAGTTTAAAGGGCATCGCGATTTGTACTTCCGAACGTTTTACATCAGGCATTCTGGAAAGCCCGTTTCCTGATTTCCAAATTGCAGCATTTATGCCCCTCACAATTCGATTCCGCATCCGTTTTCGCTTACGTGTTCGCTGCTCCGCCGTGTTGAGGTTACGTGGTTGCGGATAAACAATCGGTGCTAACGCGGCGTGCCGAATTGGGTTGCTGTGTATCTGCTCAATAAGGGAAGCGTGCGCTGTAATCCGGGCGCGATTTATGGGGAGAAGCCGCTTGTAGATAGGGAATCCATGACGGAGTTTGTTATCAAGACGGAGAAATGCACTTTCAACGTCCCATCTTCGGCTATAACTCACGTCAATTGCCTTTAGATCAATACGTTCTTCATTGATATTTGTCACATACCCGTGAACAACGTTTATACCGTGGATAGCATTGCCATCTTTGTCTGTAATAGCGATGTTCTCTGTATCACGCATGTCTAAAATAGTATCTGTTAAACCGGTAAGACTGAAAAGTTCAGGCTGATATTTTTCTGCGCTTTCAACAATTGTGCAGTAGCGGCGCGGGAAAACGATATCCGCGTCGCGGAAGGAGCGAAACTTGAACCAAATTTTCTTGTAATTGTTTATGGCGCGCGTGTCTCGAACAGCGACGCGCTCGAACGGCTCTACATTATGTTTGATGACAGGATTTACTTCAAGTCTTTGAACACTGAAGGCACCGATATGGTATTTATACTCATAATCTTTTTCCCATTTCGGTGAGTCCTCTGTCAACCGAATGCGTCCGAGTTGGATGGTATAGGGTGTATTGTTTTCAAAGATGATTTCATTGCCTACTGCACGGCATCGCAAGCCGCGGTCGTCCCGACGGTTGAGTTGCGCGAGATCCTTCTTAAATTCATGTTCATATTCCCATTCGTCTGCATACCCGTTGTTGTCCTTATCTTTTACATCCATGAGCGCAATATGTTTATTATTGTAGTCTTTGAGGATAGCCGTGTACTCAGCAGTATGTTCACCGAAACGAATTCGAACTTTGACACGTGTCCCAATCAAGCGTTCGATTAAACGTTCATAACTCTCCTGCTCCAGGTAGCTTGTAGATTCTTCTTCCAAGCTGCCGATCCTTTTTTCCAAATCGCCGCCACCCGCTTCATAAGCCTCAGTGTACCGCTCTAACCGCTTGTTCGCCCCTCTTGTGAAACTGCTCCATGCCATGCTAATGGCTTCCTTCAACGCCTCGTTGAGAGCAATGAACATGTTCCGAATTTTTCGCCCAATTTTGTAGATGAGAGGCGGATGGTAGATGCGCTCAAGCTCCCACGCGCGTTCTCTAAGTTCACGCTCATTCATCGAATCATGGTAACGGATGTAGGCGACAATCCCTTCATCACGTTCTTCATTGGTAAAAATATAACTCGGGGCATGCCCGCGTTGTCGGGATTCCTCAGAAATAATCTCCATGCCTGTGAATTCCAGCCGCATGGTGCCTCGGTACCGCCTGCCGTCTTTCATCTGAAAAACAACGTACTTATTCAGGAGCTTCTTAAGAAGTTTGTCCTTTTTAAAAAGCCTGATTATATATCCAACGCTACTGATGATAAAAACAAGAAGGATGACACCGACGTAGACCTGTGTGTTTGACCACCAACTCCGCGCCTGTTTTTGTACCTCCTCAACGACATTGGATTCTTGTCCGAACGCTGAGTGCAGAAGTATGAAAAAGATCGAAACAAGAATTAAGCAGGCTATTTTCCCTACAGAGATTTCGCCCCTACGCGGTGGAGAGAGGAATATGAATGTATTTAGAAAGTTTTTCATCATCAAGACTCCATTTTTTTTACAGAGATTTGACCCCTAAGCCCCATTATCAGCGGGATAGGGTTGAAGAAAACCTCTTAACCTTAACCATCAACTTGAAGAAACACCCAAGCAAAAACACTCCGTTATAAATGTTAAAGCACGAGTTGATGGTTAAAACCGATGCCTGACAACTGACAACCCTTAATAAATACGAACGCCGTTTTCGGCGGCAATTTGCCGAACATTCGTGTTCGCGAGTGGGATTTTCTCCGCGGGGAGATGTTCTATCAATCCGTAGCCATCCGGATAAAGTGCCTCGAAACGCTTTAACGCCACACCAAGTGCTAATTCACCCTCACCGGGGACCTCCTCATTGAGATGGAGTACCAAACCGTTCTCCACGCTGATGTCTTTGATATGCGCCATCGGTGCGATCGGTCCCATGATGTCAAAAATGTGGTTAAGCCGTGTTTCGCTCTCATAGACCTGTCGGAGTGTTTGAAAATGATTGACGAAATCCATGACGATACGAAGCCTCTCAGAACCGACACGATCCACGACTTCCCGACACGTTTCAGGGGAATCCATAATTGAAACGGCATGCGTTTCCATAACAAGGGTCAGCTCGTGGTGTTCCGCATGTTCTGCGATGGGTTTCAAAGTGTCAATCAGACGCTCCATCGCTGCTGGCAGATGGTTATCTCGATGAGATGTCCAAGCACCATCGGGATTAAGACTACCCGCACGAAATAAATAATGCTGCGCGTTGAGAGAAGCAGCCGTCGGCATGCCGCGTTGGACGCTGGCGATACCTGATTTTCGGATATCGGCATCTGGATGAAAAAGGCACTCTTCGTAAGTTATGCCGAATTGCACAAGGTCAAGTTCCGCGGTTTCTAACATTTGCACACAGCGGGGGATAGCAGCCGGCGGTACAGATGGGATCTCCGCACTGCGGAAATGGAAACTTAAACCGGTAAACGCTAACGCTTTGATTTTTGCGATCTCATCCGATGTGAGGGTGCAAAAGTCCCCACAGAGTCCAACAACACCAAGTCTCATGTTTTTAATTTTCCTTGCGGAGGAACAACGGACGTTAGGACTTTTGCGTGCGTTCCTCTAATCCGCCTGCGTGTTTTTGATAGGGTATTTATGCGTATTGTTGCAGGCTACCGTTTTGGTTCATCGTTGCAAACGCAGCTACTTTGTGGTTTCCTGCAGCGTCTCTAACAGCTGTTTCGCCTGTTGGAGGTCTTTCGTATCAAAACCTTCCGAAAACCATAGATATATCGGTCTCAGTAAATTGTATGCCTCCCGATAGCGATCTTGTGTCCACCATAATTTGCTCAAACTGAGAGCGGCTCGGAGTTCCCAAGATTTTGCACCTTGTCGGCGCGCGATCGCTAATGCCTCCTGAAAATAGGATTCAGCCTTTGTGATAGTAGAAGTCGTATCCTTCTTGCCAACTGTTTCAGTTGCTTTACCAAGAACGAGGCAAAGTTCGCCTTTCCGCCGGGTGAGTTCTGCATCATAGGCACGCTCGCCCGTTCGTGTGACGACACTCAATGCCGAATCAAGTGTTTGTAAGGCTAATGTATACTGTCCTGCGCGTTGATATGCTTGTGCGAGGAGTGTGAGAAAGAGTGGCAGTTGTAATTCAGCTCTTGTCTTTTCCCATGCCGCAATTCCCTTACGTATCATCGAGATGCCTTCTTCAGAGTGATTCAGCTCTGTGAGTGCCCAGCCCTTCATCACCGTTGCGGCGGCTTCCCAAAGGGAAAATCCGTGTTCTTGACATATCTGTAACATCTGCGATGCGGTGGTCTTCACTTTCTCTACTTCATCTTCATGTTGATAGAGCACAGCCTTAAAATGGAGCAATACAGCGTCACTAAAAGGATGGTTTCTATCCTCCCCAATCTTTGCGGCTTCGGCAAGTCGTTCTTCCGCCTGCAGAGGGTAGCCAAGGCACCATAACAGCGGTGCAGAATAAGCGAGTAGTGTCGTCCCAGGATCCGCTACGAAGTGTAGAAATGTAGGAACCGGGTGTT
Source organism: Candidatus Poribacteria bacterium (assembly GCA_021295715.1). Taxonomy (NCBI): domain Bacteria; phylum Candidatus Poribacteria; species Candidatus Poribacteria bacterium. The sequence continues at coordinate 8,510 of JAGWBV010000025.1, forward strand.
GCTGCGGTTGATAGAGTTCAATTCCTGCCTCAAGATGTGCCAAGGCATCTCTGAATTCACTTAAATAGTAAAGTGTCGCGCCAAGGGCTCGGTGTGCCTCGACCTCAAAAGCTTCATCTCCGGCTTGCTTGGCAATTACAAAGCACTGTTCACCGAGTTCACGTGCGGAGAGGAATCGTCCGCGTACGAGATGAGAGAGCCATAATCCGAACAGAATCGGAAAGCGGAGATCCTTTATGCGATCAAGCGAAGTATCAGTGTCCTCTCCTAAGGTCGGTTCCATACTTTCAAGGGTTTCCAAGAGTTCTCTTGCGCGCGTATAGGCGACCTCGACTTCCGGTGCGGCATACCCTTTTGTTGCAATCAACGCGCTCCCAAGAATCGTCTGTAGTTCTAATTCTTGCTGAGCAGTAGATTCCAACCTCCGTGTACTCGTGTGAGTCGAAAGTTCCGCAAGTGCCGCAAGTCCCTGCGTGATATGGCGAATACCTTCCACGTTTGCGGAACGCTCAAGTGCGCGTTGTCCAGCACGGTGCCAATAGTCAACCGCTTTTTCAGGCAGACCTGCTTCGGTATAATGATATGCGACCAACTCCGGCTGAAAACCGCCACCTTCTCGCAACACTTCTGCAATTTGTTGATGGTACTGCTGTCGCCTACTCCTGAGCAGAGATTGATACGCTGTTTCACGCAGGAGCGGATGTCGGAACGTGTAGCGTAGCTGGTTGTCAGCAGCTTGGTTTCGATTGAGGATGTAGGCATCTACGAGTTTGTTCAACTCACTTTTCAGAGAGGCGAAATCGGTGAAAAAACGATTTCCCAGTTCAAGTCCAGATGCGATCTCGTGTAATAGTTCTGCAGTCCATTCCCTTCCAAGCGTTGCCCCGAGTTGGACGATCTCTTTCGCAGCACCGAGTTCGTCTAATCTCGCTGTCAATAAATCCTGTAGCGTTACAGGGACTTCCATTGTTTGAGAATGTGGGTCTACCGCATCGGAGACTTCAGAAGCCAACGTCAATGGATCCCCCTCAAGCATCATCTGGGTGAGTTCCTCAACAAACAGAGGAACGCCCTCGGTCATTTCGACAATCCGTGTCAGCACCTCTGATGGGAGTGCTGTGTCTCCTGCGACGTGCTGAATCATCTCATGCACCTGCGGAGGCGTGAGGGCAGTCAACGTCAGCGCATTTGCCCATTCTGGGTGTAGAAGTTGCTCCAGCACTTCTCTATCATGGTTGTTAGGTGTCAGTTGTTGATTGTCAGTTAAAGCGAAATCTGATTTAAGCAACCCCGTAGGGGTGACATCTCTGTAAAGTTGCGTATCGGTGCGACAGGACAAAACTACGAAGATCCGAGCATTTTCGATCCTTGTAATCAAGAGCGTCAGAAATTCTATACTGGAGGGATCAATCCAGTGAAGATCTTCAACGACAAAAAGTATCGGTTTTTGTTCAGCCATCTTCATCAGGACTTGAACGAGCACGTCCAGGGTTTGCTGTCGGCGTTGTTGGCGTCCCCAGCCTGATGGATATGTGTCCTGTTCAACCGGCCTACCATAGGGACGCGCGCCTACACCGGTTACCGTTTGTTGTTGGACCTCAAAAGGTATTTCCAATAATTCTGCGAGAAGTGGTAGTGTCTCTGGCGCATGCTCTTGTCCTTCACTATCAGAATCAGATAGCGATGCTGTATCGCTTCCTATTGTCGGAATGTTGTAGTCGCGGAGTAAACTCTCAAGTTTGTCAAGGCGCGTTTGTGCCGTATCGGTGCTGGAAAACTGCACAACGTGCTCTTGGAACAGCGAAAGAATAGGATAGAGTGGACTGTTCTGGTAATAGGGGGAGCATCTGCATTCCATTGCCACCGCATCTGGATGATCCTCAACGTATTCGTGAATGACTTGCAAACATCTTGACTTTCCGATGCCAGCCTCGCCTTCAATCAGCAACGCTTGTCCTTTAGATGCAAGTGCCTGTGCCCATCCGTGCTTGAGTGATTCGACCTCGTGTTCCCGCCCGATCAAAGGGGTTAGTCCACTTTCGCTGGCAATATCCAATCGACTTTGAGCAGGAATTTCACCTGACACTTGATACACATTCACGGGTTGTGAAATGCCACGAAGTGGGAAAGTACCGAGTGCAGCGGTCGTAAAAAAACCTTCAACCAGTTGATGTGTTGTATCGCCAATGACAATGCTGTTCGGTGTTGCTAACTCTTGCATTCTCGCTGCGATATTTGGCGTTTTACCGACGATGTCAATTGCTTCTGGAGATTCTTCCGCTGATATATGCCAGACGACAACAAGCCCTGTATCAATACTCAGTCGGACACGGATTTCCACGCCAAAGGTGGCTTGTAGATACGGGTTCAGGGTCTCAATAGCGGCAACGATACCTAAAGCGGCTCGAACGGCGCGGTGTGCGGTGTCTTCGTGTGCAATTGGGTAACCAAAATAAACGAGGATACCATCACCAAAGTAACGAGCGATATGTCCGCTTTGCGCTAAAACCACCTCCATAATACATGTCCGGTATACTTCTAAAAGGTTTCGAAGTTCTTCGGGATCCAATTTTTCAGTGAATGCTGTGGAGTTGACAATATCACAGAAAAGGACGGTTAACTGGCGACGTTCTGCCCCATGCGGTAATGCTTGTTCCATTACAGCAGTATCTACTACTGGAGTTTGGCGTGAACGTGTGCGGCTTTCAAGGGACGTTCCACATTCACCGCAAAATTTGAAAAGTGGATTCAAGAACCCACAATTTGGGCAGTGTTTGTGATGCATAATTTTTTAATGCCTGACGACTAACAGCCATTTACTTTCTGAACTGATTCAGATACTCTTCCAACTCGGCATCCCGCGGATCTAATTTGTATGCCTCTTGATAATAATCAAGCGCCTTATCGGTTCTGCCTACCTTCATGTAAAATGAACCAAGGTTGCGATAAGCGACACTATGCGTAGGTTTCAGATCCAAAGCACGGATATAATGGTCGCGAGCGCGCAACATATAGATTTTTGTCTGTCCAATGAGAATGTTAAGCGTTGTTTCGTTTTCCCAACGCTGTCTATATACTTCTCCGCCGAGTGGTTCTGCCTCTTGTTCAAGCGCGTCAGCGACGGCTTCGTCTCGTGTTTTGAACGTAATAGCACCAGAACCTGTTTTGTCGACAGCGACTTTGAGTTCTGCGACTGCCTCATCAACGGATTCTTCTCTCAACTCCTTCTCCCACGAGGGCCAACTCGGTCCTGCATATTTCAGACCTTGCTCGTAGTAGACGGTGCCAAGGTCATTATAGATTTCAGCGTTTTCAGGACGCATCTTTAATGCTTCGCTGTAAAGCTCAATGGCTTGTTGGTATTTCCCGGCGTTGAACGCATCGGTGGCATGCGTCCTGAGCTGCTTGAATTCCTCACTTTCCAAATTAACGGCGATTCCCAATTCTGGCTTGTCTCTGCCGAAGAAGTAAATGCCACCAATGAGCAGGATAGCAAGACAAACGGCGATAAGTGTCGGTAGTTGCAATTTCATCTTTTTAATTTACCTTGCGGATAAAGGACGCGGGTTTGGAACTTTATTCCTTTTTGTGTTCGAGCCGCCCTCCATTTCATTACGGGCTACGGTGATATGTCTATAGAAATATGGTATATCCAAGCAACTGCCCCCCGTAGGGCTCTATCTATCAAGAGGCAGGAACTTGGGCTAATTATAAAACACTTATCTCCGCCGATTGTTTCTATTAAAAAAAGTGACGGGAACGGCTTGATAGACCCCGTCTCGTTCAAAATAGACTTGTGCTCTACTTTGGGTACGGATATGGTCATCAACAATTTTGAAAATTTCAAGCGAATGAATTGCGGTATCGTCAATTTGGTAGATAAGATCTCCACGTTCCAGTGCGTCCGCTAACCCACTGTTTTTCTCGACGTGTGTGACAATAACACCGCGCTGCCCATATTTCTGTGCCATCGCCTTATCAGGTTGGGCAAGCGTTATTCCCCAGCCGCGGGGTGCATAATTCCATTGTAGCGTTTTCAGCGTGAATTCGGTCTGTCGCCTTTTCCCACGGCGGATGAACTCACACTGAACAGATTGATTGAGTGGAAGCAAACGCGTGCGTGCGTTGAAGTCTTGTTCGTCCTTTATCCGTTGTCCTGAAATCGCGAAAATGACATCCCCGCGTTTAATGCCCGTATCAGTAAGAGGGCTGCGTTTCCCTATTTCTGACACCAAAACCCCGGTGTTGCGCGACATCGACAACTTTTCTGCCAACTCTTCGGTTACAGGTTGTACCTCCAAGTCGAAGTAAGGTGGAATAACGCTGCCGTACTCAGTAATCTGATGGACGACCCGCCTCGCCTTATTGACTGGAATCGCAAAACCAACACCTTGTGAGCCACCACTCGTTGAACGGATAACGGTGTTTATGCCGATAAGTTCGCCGTGGATGTTCACCAAGGCACCACCGCTGTTGCCAGGATTAATGGAAGCATCTGTTTGAATCAGATCTTCATGATACAAATCTTCGACAGTGAGCATGCGCCGTGTCGCACTCACGATACCAACTGTGACCGTGGGTTGCGCGTCGCCGAGAGACAAACCGAACGGATTTCCGATTGCAACGACCCATTCACCGATCAGAAGAGAATCTGAGTTTCCCCACTGTATTTCTGGTAAGAATACCCCGTCTGTCTCGACCTCCAAGAGGGCAAGGTCTGAGAAAAGGTCATATCCGACAATCTGTGCTTCAAATTCCCGTCCATCAGAGGTAGTGACGGTAATCTTATCGGCATCTCTAATGACGTGATGATTGGTCAGGATGTGTCCCTTCTTATCAACGATAACGCCAGAACCGACCTCTCGCAAGGCGCGTTTGCGAGGAAGGGTAATTTCGCCCCAGAACCATTCGTCAAAGGAGGTGCGCGTTTCAACACTCCGGACGGCACTGATATTGACGACTGCGGGGCTCGCATTCGCCACTGCTGTAACAAGTGCGGTGCGCCGCGATGCCGCGACTGCGTCGCTGGCGAGGTTTCCGAACCTCGCTTCTCTACTGGACTCTGCACTATAGGCTCGGTGCCAAGTTCCATCCACAATCACCGCGAGAATCAATAACAATAATAGGAGAGGACGACTATAACGACAACATGAATGTAGCATAATTCCTTTTGCCGTGACGGACATGTTCCGAAACTTAGCGGGTTAGTTTGAGCGAGATGCGATATCCCTCTAACCCTGGATCAGTGTCAACAATCTCTTGAACCGCTTCCGACGTTCGGCGTTTGGCGGGAAAATCATCGGCATTCGCACATCGGAGTGCGACTCTTGCGCCGACTGCACTCGCAGCCCGTAGGTTCTCCAATTCCACCTTGTCGAGTGTGTCATAAGCGGTATGACCGAAACCCCTACCCCCAGGTGGTGCCTCTGGATCGCCCATGTGGCTTGAAGGGACACCCTTGAGAAAAAACGGGAAATGGTCAGAGTAGGAATGGACCTTTTGTCCAACCGGCATTTCAGCGTGCATCTGCTCACGAGCAGTGTTAAAGAAGGCATCCAACGCATCCCAGCGATGAAGGACAATGCCCTTACGACTTGAACCGCCTGCCGCATCCATATTGAGCATGAACCGAATATTGTCCAACTCCGAGGCGTGCGCATCGACATAACGGAACGCGCCGGTAAGTCCAATTTCTTCCGTTCCGAAAGCGATGAAACGGATTGTACACCTAAGCGAATCGGCGGAATAAGCAGATAGCACACGAGCGGCTTCTATGACGGATACCATTCCTGAAGCGGGGTCGTGCGCGCCTTGTGAAATATCGTGTCCGTCGTAATGGCATCCCACAATCACCATCTCCTCGGCGTTCTCATTACCGGGTAAATCTGCGACGACGTTCCACGAGGTCCGTGGTTCATTGATGTCCGTTGTCTGGAGTTTCAGTGTTACCTTTCCGTTTTCTCGTGCGATTAACCGTGCCAAGAACTCGCCATCTTCTTTACAAACGGATATGCCGGGGATGGGCGCGCGTCTGTTATTTTGCAGGCTTCCCGTTTCGGGTCCGACACCCGGGTGTTCACTGACAAAAATGAATCCACTTCCGCCCGCGAGCACGGCACGTTCAAACTTCTCCTTACGATGTACCCATCTTCCGAGATCAGGCGGTGAGGCACTCTTCGCCATAACCAGTTTATCGGTAGCGGTATCACCGAGCGCGGCGTACTCGTCAGGGCTTCCACATCCGACAGAGACAAGTTCCGTGGTGATGTCGGCAGCCGGGCAATACGGTAGCGAGATGCAGTGCAGTGTTCGACGAATCGGTTCGATAACCTCAAGCGTCGCCGTGCCACGCGTCCAGCCAGCGTAGGGATATGTTTCAAGTTTGATATTCTGAAGTCCATAACGTTTGAAACACGCAGCGATGAAGTTTGCGGCTTCATATTCCTCCGGCGTTCCGGCGAACCGAGCACCGTATTCATCACATAGGACTGTCAGGTTTTCCATCACTTCTCGCGAAGTGTAGATATCACCGACCATCTGCTGGTCGAGCTGCAAATAAGGGTTCTTCTTGCTCATAAATTTTTAATTTTACCTTGCGGAGGAATAACGTCCGTTTCAACTATCAACGGCGTTCCTTAAATCCGCCTGCGCCGATGTTGCAGGCTGCGTGTCTGGTAGAAAGTTAGAATCCGACTGAGTTTGAAGAGGTGGTAGCGTTTCCATCCGTGCGTTGGCAATCTTTTTCAGTTGCCACGGATCAAGTATCTGAATCTGCCGAAACCGTTTCTTTATTATCTGGTGGTGTTTAAACTGATTGAGAAGTGTTTCCATCTTCTCGACGGAAATACCGATTAATTGTGCCAATCGCCGCGTCGAGAGTTTACGTCCGACACACCGCGCATTGCGACCCATCGCCGTGCGTCTGTGTTCCGGTGCCTCGGCACAGTTTTGTAACAGAAGTGCGAGTCGCGACGCTGGGCTTCGGAACGCAATGTTCAGGAAAGGGTTCGTCAGTCCCCGACGCTGTTTCTGACATGTAGTTACGATATTATAATTCGCAGGTTCCGCCGAACGCTGACGTAAATACCTCTTTAGAAGACTTCCTAACGTTCTCTGTGGCGGCATTGCTAAATGCGGTTTTCGTTTCAAAAAATACTGGAAGTTCTGGACACTAACAACCCCGACAACAGAAGTCTCAGCAAATGTCTCAGCGGTGACGTTCGAGGCTGCGTCGTTATCTTCCCATTTGACCGCCCCAAAGAACTCGCCGGGTTCCAACACGTCTAAAGTGATCGCTTCACCTTCAGGTGGAGTCTGATATATCTTGATGTGACCTTCCTTCAGTAGGTAAACGCCTTCGGCAGAGAGCGTGTCTCCGTGTTTTAGCTGGACGAACGTCGTTATGCGTGCGAGCGCGTCGGCATCTGCTTCGGAGACCAGGTCTCGGAAGATGTCTATCTGTTTAACGCACCAGAACCTTTCTGGGATTTTTTGTTGTGTGACCATATTACGATTTATTGTAAAACTGACAAATAAGTAACCTCTCAATAGGTGCGAAAACCTACAAACCCGCTGGCGAGGTTTCTAACCTCGCCTCTTTAAAGTGTCTCATTAATTCTAAAACCTACCATAAAATGTGACGGACGTTCGTCTATTAGGACGTTTTATCCAGCGAATTGTGACGTACAGATGTCAAGTGAGCCGTGGGAATGTGACGTTATTTTGCTTTTTACTTTCGGGGCTCGTCTGAGGCTCTTGATTTCTGTCGTTCTTTGCCCTTAATTATACCAGTACGTTGCCGATAAAGCAAGGAAAATAAGATGCTTTGAAACCGCGCCGCTTCCAAACGCACGCTCACGCCTTTTGCGCCACCATACTGGCGAGGATACCAAGAATTTTGTCGCACTGCGCGATTTGGTAGGCTGCCATGTCAAGTTGAAGTTTCTTTCCATCCAACTTAAGGAATACCCAATCTATGCCTGACGTAAGGGCACCATAGATGCAAGAAGTGTCGTTTCCCGCTTCGGCATTAAAGCGTTGGGCGGCGATCATCTCTGCGACACACTGCCCAAGCCCTATTGTCAAATTATCCCTTTTCGCTTCAACCAGAACGATGACGGGTGCCTCCAAATGGAATTGGGCAGGCGACAGACTTACCAGAAAATCGCAAACGCCGGTCAAGCCGTTTTCAGCATCAACATTAAAGTCAATCCCCGAAAAAAAACTGATGTCGCGGTCGAAGTGCTCCCAGAGTTCAACGAGAACCGCGGAGACGATCAGTTCTGATTTTGCCTTCTCAGTGCCCATCGCAAAGGCTAATGGCACATTTCGTGCCAGGGTCGTCGCAAGATGTGTGCTCGGTTCGACCGGTTCTGCCTCGGCGAAAATGCCGGCGGCATTCACTTCTTCTAACTGAAACGCTTTTTTTACTGTTTCTAAAGTCCAATCACTATATGCCATGAGAGGAAGCCTCCGTCCCGTCAGAATATGATAGAATTACACCACAAAATCACCTAAAATGCAAATCTTTTTTCTTACAATTCCGAAAGCTATTCAGTTTCCGGTTTTTTCAGGAAGTGCTGGCACGGAAAGCGGAGTATATCCTGCTCCTGAAAGCGAATGAGAAACAGGTAGGACTTACGCATGCTGCTCTTTTGTAGCATAGACTGTTAGTCTGTGTCAACAAACCGTCTCTCTTTTTTTGGGCGGGGAAATTCCATCTCACAGCGCGTGCTATGGTCAAAACTGCGTAAGGCCTGACGGGGATGTTTCAACTGAAAAATTCCGAAAAATGTTACACTTTTATAACATTTTGGTTGTGACGATTATCGGTATAGAACTCAATGGTTGTAGGCGTTTTTGTTGTTGATTCCTAAAGTAAAAAAAATAATTTAGCGGAAAGTGTAACATTTTGATTGTCAGAATCAGGATTTACAGGATTCAAGGATTTGCAGGATTATTGTGTATTTTGGGTATTATGTTTCACGTCGTTTGACGAGATTCCTAAACTTTATTTTAGTATACATTATTTATGATAACATATTTGATTTGGAAATGCTAATTTGTTTTTATACGGTTTAGAGGGTATTGATAGGAACAGCAGGACTGGGGTTACTGTCGGAGGTACTGTTTGGACGTGCGATGAATCGCACGACTACGAATTGGTGTTTGATTGAGTTTGACCATTACTTGCTTGGCGTATGCGTTCTGCTTCCCGAACTGCTTTACGCAATCGCCTTTTCAAGCTATTATGGTTGCGGGTTTTCACCAGTTGCCAGACGACTCTTGAGAGATAGAGTCTGATTTCGTCATTTGGAATGCTTTTACCGACTACCTTACTTATAAAACGTCTCATGATGCCAAAGGCGAGGTGTCCGGGAAGTAAGTTGATGAGGCACTGGTCTCTTAAATATTTTTCAACCAAATTTTTTGCGTCATCAATGCCTTCTATGTCAATACCCTCAGCAGCTGCCTCTTGCTGTTTTTGAATTTGATTGTCTTGGAAGCGTGCCTTGAAAAATCTGTCCGGGGTCTGGAAAAAGGTCTTCTGTCCTGTTTTTGAACGCTGATGTGCTACATCCAATATGAGCCAATCCTTAAATTTTACTTCAATATCCTCAGCAAAATCCTTAAATTCATCGCTTGCTAAGGGTTCTTCCAAACTATCCTCTGAAGGCACACGATCGCGACAGAATTGTTTTATTCGCTCTTCCTCAAAAAGATAATTTTCATAAGAATGTCGATGCAGCAAAACGATTCGCCTATGTTGACTGCGAACGCGCTCTAAAATGTCGTAATGTCCATCCAGAATAACAACATAAGGATAGTTGTCTTGTCCAAGAAACGTTGCTAACTTTTCACACTCCGGTTTTCCATTTTTCGCTTTTACTCGACAATTATAATTTTGGAGAATCGCATTATAGAAGGGAATGTCGGTGTACCCCTCAACATAAACAAGGATTTCTGAAAAAAAAAGATATTCTGCGGATAACCCCGATGGGGTTCGGGAAAACGACATTAACTTTCTCACACCAACTCTATCACTTTATCCTGAAATTTGCCAACAATATCGGGGGAGTGCATGGCGACGATTATCTGTTTCTGTCCGCCGAGTGTTACCAGAGATTCCAACAGTTTCTCCTGCCAAGTGACGTGGAGTGACAATTCCGGTTCATCCGCGATATAAACCACTGGCTCATCAACCTTAAGTAAAGCTTCAGTGAGTAAAATTAGAATCTGTTTTTCACCTGAAGAGAGATAGTGCCAATTTAGGTCTGAAGACGAAGGAGAGTCAATTTTTAAATTACCATTCTCATCAACCTTAACGAACGTACCATTCATGAACGAATTAACAGTTTCTCCATGACTGCTCAAAAACATATTAACAATTTCTTCATAACGTCGTAAAGGTGCGAAGATTTTCTCTCTATCTTCTTCAAGTTTCCTCGCATATTCCACCATAGTTTTCGTTCGATCAATAAGCGGAAGCACAAGTATGTCCTCCATTCCAAAAACACCAGGATTTTCGCGAATACGTTTCACCACTTTCTCTGCAGCAGCAAAATGCTCATTAATCCTATTGTGTATCTGTTTGTTTAAGAGCCCGGATGCTTCAAAAGCTCTAAGTAATTGAACCTTTTCCGCTTCCGTTGGCAATGAAGGAGTCAAATCCAGCCGATCAAACTCTTTACTATAAAGAATTATCGATAGGACTTGATGTTCAAATGCCTTGTAACGTTCAGAAAGTTGCGCGTTTAAACGAGAGTGATAGTGGAAGAGTTCTTCTAACAATTCCTCAAGTCGTAAGTCGACCGACTCCAAATCCTGTGTTCTGGTATATCGTTCTTCTTCATTTTCTCTTACAGGTAAACGACGGTTTACAGGAAGCCAAATCAAAGAAACTGAGGCAGTTAATTCGCTATCAAGATCCTTTGATAGCATGTTCCTGATAACGTTATCTCTTTGATGAAAATACTGGAGAGAGGAAGGAATGGGCTTTCCGTGAAAAAAAAAATTGGTAGGGAACCTTTGTTCTTTCGGCCCTACTTTGAGTTTCAAAAATTCATCTCCAATATCAAACCTAATAGTGCGGACAGAATTACCTTTGAAACTTCTCAGTCCGATTTTTACATGCTCAAAGCTAACCTTTAAGATACTGAGTAGATCGCCTGATAATATAGTATGGAGGAGATTCAAAATAGTGGTTTTGCCAGAACCGTTCGGACCTATCAGTACATTCACATCCCTGTTAAAGGTTAGATCGATGTCTCGGTAACCCCATAAATTAGTTATCTTAAGAGACTCAATAAAATATTTACGCATGACACGTCCCCTGTTGTTTAACGACAAACCTTTAAAAACTTTTAATCCCGCCCTGTTGCAATCAATTGCTAAGATTATAGCACATTTGACCAGAAAAGACAAAAATTAGATTGTAACGCTGGAACAGCATGCCTCACTCGGCATCCAACCGAGCGGATATTTCCAGAAATCCATTCTCACTGAATACCAATTGGAAGATGCCTTGCCGTCTGGAACCGTCGCAGACGACAGTAAGCAATTTTTTGAGCAAATGCAACCTCGGCCACATCATACATAGCCATTTGTCATGTCGTTCCAAGTCTTCGTTATCAACGGGTGCATTCTCGGTGAGCCATTGCTGCATCAGTGGGCTGTTTACATTGTCGTTGTAAACCCAACCCTCGTTGCCGGTGTTGTAGGGTGGGTTGGTGTAGATGCATTTGACACGGTTGGCATAGCGCGGGAGTAGTGCTTTGAGGGCATGCAGATTGTCGCCGTGGATGATGAGGTTGTCGTCTGTGTCGGTTGGATTGCAGTGAGAGTTATTTGCAGGTTTACCATAAAAAATATTATAGTGATCCCTTCAATTATACACGCTTATAGTTTGATTGTCAATCCTGAAATTCACTGAGAATAGATCGCGATTCGGAGATCGCTCCTACTGAGAATGGCGGTCAGCGGTGTAGTTATTTTTATTGCCGTTGGGTAAGTTCTATGCCAAAAAACGGTGGTAGATAAGGGTTGTGAGGATTTTGTAACCCGCTTTGAGAGTACCAGTGAAGGTGCCAGTGATTTTAGAGACCCCAATTCGCTTGCGATAGCGAACCGGAATTTCACACACAGGGATTCCCTGTTTCGCGGCTTTGAGTTGCATCTCGACCGTCCATCCGAAGGTTTTGTCCTGCATGTTCAAAGCGAGAAGCTGCGGGTACCGGATCGCTCGAAAGGGTCCTAAATCTGTATAACGCACGCCGTAGAGGCACTTTATCAAGAAACAGGCAAGCCAATTGCCGAACCGCGCTTGGGGTAACAACACATCACGTGCGCTGTCCGCGCTTCTCGCTCCAACGACAAAGGCGGTGTTGCCTTCAAGTATCGGGTGGAGGAGCTGCGGCATGTCTGTCGGATAGTCGCTATAGTCGCCATCAAGAAAAACGACGATATCCGGCTCGGTCGTCGTGACCGCAGCAATTCCGGCGAGACAAGCGGATCCATATCCGCGTCGGGGTTCTGTTATGACCCTTGCCCCGTTTCGGCTTGCGATTGCGGCGGTGTTGTCCGTGCAGCCGTTGTCAACAACGATAATTTCTTGGACTGCGGCTTCGGTTTTTCCGTCAAGAGTCCGTACGGTCTTTGGAATATCGGTGATGACTTTGGCAATGGCGTTTTCCTCATTGAGGACTGGAATGATGACCGAAATCTTTTGTGATGGCATCTACAACCTTGCAGCGGGTTCCTGCACTGTGTCGAGTAGACGTTGGATGACGGTGTCGGAGTCAATACCTTCAGCTTCGGCATGGAAATTGGTTAAGACGCGATGGCGTAGCACCGCAGGTGCGACAGATTTCACGTCTTCACAAGAAGCGTTGTAACGACCTCGTAGGATCGCTCGCGCTTTCGCGCCTAAGATGAGATACTGCCCGGCACGCGGTCCCGCGCCCCATCGGACCCATTGCTGGATGAAATCGGGAACGTCCTCCTCTTTTGGACGGGTTGCGCGCGCAATTTTCACGGCGTATTGCACGACGTTGTCGGCGGCAGGCACACGCCTAACAATTTTATGGAGTGCCACGATCGCCTCACCGGAGAGTGCTGTTTCGAGTTCAGGTTCCTCTGCGCCAGTTGTTGCTGAAACGATGTCCGTCTCCTCTGATTCTGTCGGGTAATCTATGACGATTTTGAACATGAACCGGTCTAACTGCGCTTCTGGAAGTGGGTATGTTCCCTCCTGCTCGATCGGGTTTTGCGTGGCAAGCACAAAGAAGGGTTGTTCCAGATGGAATTCGTTCCCACCGGCGGTGACGTGGTGTTCCTGCATCGCCTCTAAGAGTGCGGCTTGTGTCTTCGGCGGTGTCCGATTGATTTCATCCGCGAGGAGGATGTTCGCGAAGATGGGTCCCTGAATAAATCGGATCGTGCGATGTCCAGTTTTCCGGTCTTCTTCGAGGACATCGGTTCCTGTGATGTCGGCTGGCATTAGGTCGGGGGTGAACTGGATTCGCTTGAATTTGAGATTCAGAATGTCTGCCAAAGTTCTAATCATGAGGGTTTTGGCAAGCCCTGGGACACCCTCTAATAAGCAGTGTCCTCCAGCAAAAAGTGCCATCAACATCTGATTGATAACGTCCTCTTGCCCAACGATTACCTTTTTGAGTTGCTCTAAAATCAGCTCTTGGCTTTTCATCAACTCTTCTATTGCTTGAACTTCTTCTGTTGCTGGCATTTTTTAAATTATGGCCTCCTGGCTGCCCTCCACTACGTTTCGGGCAGGTTTTCGGTCAGTTTCAACGGAGTTTGGAAATCTATGCGGTAAATCTTCAAAACAACTGATGGTTTCCGATAGCCGACGGCTATTGTGTCAATATGAATCGTTTCGGTCCTCGATTTGAGGCGATTCTGACGACCTCTTTGAGATGCTGAATGTTGTCCGGTGTGACCCTCGGGGTCAAGAAACGGATCGTTTGATGCATCTCCGCTTTTCGCTTGGATTGCGAATAGCGGATCTGTATCTCTGCGACCTCGGTATTCAACGTCTGCTCCTCAGGAACGGTATCAATCCGAAAGGGAGCATCCGTGCTGACACTGATCTTGTCCTCAAGCGTTAATGCCTTACCAATGACGGCGGGATACATCCGGCGTTCCTCGCTCAGTAACTCGGCATAAGGGTGCTTGACGATCGGTAATTCAAGGACAAATTGACTGCCGATCGCGTACAAATACTCCTTACATGTCCATGTAACGTCAACCTTCAATTCGCCGTCCAACTTTGAAAGTCCAGAGACTTCGACCGCCGTCACCTTGGCACGTTCGTCCAATTCTAACGCTTTGTGGAAAAACTCCGCTTTTTCCTCAGAAGTCTGCAGATGTGAAAGTTGGCTTCGGAGTTTCATGTTAAAAATCCCTGTTACCGTCAACGCTTGGCGAACAGAGACGCTCATATCCTTTTTCACCGCTACGCGGGTGTGAACGCGCTTCAGATTCGATGTTGCATCGATGGATGGACTTTTCTGAAAGAGGTAAAGCCTATTTTCCATTGCATGGCTATTGTCAGTCGGCGGTGGACTATCGGTCTCCGAACCCTGACGGTTCTCTGTCAGAAACTGTGGATTGATAATCAGTGCCCACCTGTCTTGGTCGCCCGCAGGGAAATCCCCAAAAGCGCACGTCTCTGCTGTCGGATCGAGCCAGATGAATTCATCATCTTGGTTTCCGCTGTCAACAGCGAGGATCATGTGGTTGAAATAGGCAAGTGAAGGCACTGCCTCGACCTCCGAACCACCGTCTGGAAGATGGGCGTTAACGCCGCGCGTATCGCCAGCGGAAATGAGAACAGGATAGGAATTAATACCTACGGATGAAAGCATCGTAGAGAGGAGTGTCGTTTTGTCCTTGCAATCCCCTTTCCCGACTTTCAGAACGAAGTCCGCTGGATACGGCTTAATTGCCCAGATACCGAGCTCATAGCCGAGATACTGGATGTTCGTTGCGACGTATTCGTAAAGTCGTTTTACTTTCTCCTTTCGGGTCCAGGCACCGCTGAGGATTTTCTCGGTCTTTTTCGTGATTTCTGGTGTAATGGTGTCCTGCTCCCGAATGAGCGTCGCATACCATGTCACTAATTTATCCCAAGAATCAATTGAGGAGATACTAATGCTATAAGCGAGATCCTGAGGAGCAGGCATCAGGTATTCCTCTCTCAAAGGCGGGACATTTTGCACTTCAAAGGTATAGGTGCGGATGTAGTTATTCTCGGTAATTGTGGGTTCAATATTAAGAACAGAAGCACTTGATTGTAAATCTGTTGTAACCTCCGGCGCACCTGAAACCTGATAATAGAGTTCCTTCTTCTTCGGGATATGGACGGTGAACCGATAGTATTGCACGGGTTGTGAGCCTTGGAAATAGACCTTACGCCAAAACTCACCCCGCATAACATGCCCAAGATTGTTCGTGGAATACGCATAATCTATGATACAGCCATCGGAGATTTCTGGAAGTGAAAAATACATCAAGCGTGCATCGACGTATAAACCTGCGTCCACAGCACTCGGCGGTGGGATATTCGTTACCACATCAGTCAAATCGAGTTCCACAACTCTGCCATCAGGCGTAACTGTCCGGGCATGATGGATCGTGACATCGTCTTTTCCACGCATATAAGGGATGCTAATTTCGCCAAGAGCCGCGCCATCTTCATTGAAGATTTTGGCGACGCGCCGTGTGGAATAGATATAACGACTCTTTTCATCAATGTCCACATCAACACTTTCCCAAAGCACGACAGCACCGTCTTCAGGATAGTCCTTTTCAGAGGGTGCCGTGTCAATGGCTGCTTGGATGACGTTCTCATCCGCTTTGCTGATATAGTCGTAGGGCAGTGACGATGGACGGTTCTCAGTGTTGTGAATGGCAGTCGAAGTCTCTGAATTCTCCTGTTCATGCGCTTCGGGTGATTCCGTAGGTGGCACGTCGGCGAAGATTTCATCAGATTCAGGTGCCGATCGGGGGCTTGGGAGGACTGTTCGACGGGTCCCTAAGAATGTTTTTGCGGCGAGTGCGCCATCCTCTGTCTCTTCTACACCCGCGCTCTCAGGGTCAATCGTTAGGTTTCGAGTGGCGTTTCCATCGCCATTATCATCGAGATGCGGATGTTCAGATTGAATCGTTCTGTTGTTCTCATACCATTCCTTCGTCCGCGTCTGCAGCGAGAAGAACGCTTCTAAGAGTGAAATGTCTCCATCGATATTTATATCGTTATCTGCTGTAGAGAAGGCATCAACAAAGACGTCGCCGAATCCTGCCTGTAGTGAATAGCCTTCATTTGGTGAACTTGAGGTGAGGATTATACGTCCCGGTGCACTGAGTTGCGACACAAGTCGTCCACTATAGGGGAAGCCAAAGATTAGAATCTGATTCTCAGCAGGAATACTGTTAATGAGTGTCACATATTCCACTTCGGTAATGTCCCGTCCCCGCAGATTAAACTTCGCACTACCTCTACCGGTGCGAGATGCGTGCCCCAGCATGAACAGCAGAAATCGATCCGATGGTTGCACAGTCTTGACAAGTTGATCGAATGCGGCTAAAACCTGTTCGCGATTCGATTCCGCGTCAACGAGTTCCAATGCTCCGTGTCCACTTTGGTCTGTATCGCCTATATCTTCAAAGAGAAAAGTAATCTGGTCGGGCGAGTAGCCGTATTCATCGGTGAGCAACTGATGGAACCGAGAGGTGGCACCCCAGAACGCGTCGTAAAAGGATTTTTCACCCGCAACACCGCCAATAATCAGGACGTGATTGGCGGCAAAGGTGGTTGTAGAAATTAGACAAAGGGCAAGGATAATGATAAATATCTGACGCATAAGGGTTGTCGGTTATCGGCTGTCGGCTGTCGGTTACGTCTTTTGTAACACAATGCCTATTGACGAGCTTCTAACCGCTCCTCGTTTTCACGTTTGTGTCGTCGTTATCAGAGGTCTCTTTTTACCGACTATCGACGACTGGTGACTGATAACTATTCTTACCACCTGTTTTTTTGACAAGCCTGACATCACCGATAACCATTTCCCTGTCCACTGCCTTACACATATCATAAACCGTCAAAGCAGCGACGGATACGGCAGTGAGTGCTTCCATTTCCACGCCTGTGCGCCCCACAGTCTGGACTTCTGCTTCAATTTCGACCTGCGGCACGTCATCTGCGATAGCGAGTTCAACGCGAATCGAAGTCAATGCGAGAGGATGACACAGCGGGATGAGTTCACCTGTGCGTTTCGCTGCCATGATCCCCGCAAGCCGTGCAACCTCTAAAACATCACCCTTCTTCATACCTTGTTCAGCGATGAGACGGAGTGTTTCAGGACGGGCAGTAATATGCCCATGGGCGATGGCGATGCGCAGTGTTTCGTCTTTGCCACCGACATCCACCATTCGGGTGTTGCCTTTTTCGTCAAAGTGCGTTAGTTTTTCTTTCATTTTTTAATGGTTGACTGCTAATATTCTTCCATAATTTTTTCGTATTTTTCCCGAAACTGCTGGAGGTATTTACCTTCACCATGATAGGCAGCAATGTCTGCAGGGTGCGGTTGGATCGGTTCACCGCGCTTTAAGACGGCAGCACTGAACGCCTCAACATCAAAAGGCTGTGCCTCCATACCGGAATCCGCATCAAAAAGTGCCTTGACACCTGCAACAGCCGCACCGAGTGCGGCACCACCTTTCTCTACCGGAAGCGTCGGTCTGTTCCAGATTCCAGCGACACGTCGCATGATTTCAGGACTTTCTGTTGCACCGCCTGTTACATACAACGGTTCCTGTGTCTGTTTTGTGAAGACGGTAGAGTAGATGTAAACCGCGGCGAGGCTCGTTTCAATAATACCCGCATAGTCTTCCGCTAATGTCGATTGTGCGGTGGCGTGGATTAACGCAAACGCCCCGGAGACAGGGAAAGACTCCGTCTTCGGTTGCCAAAACGTCATAAACTGTCCGGGGGTAACGGTCTGCAACGCCGCTTCCGCAGGCGCGTATTCCTCTTTCGCCAAGCCGTAATGACTCCTCACGGCATCCCATACCATCGCACCGTTCGTGCGACATCCAAACATAAAGGGACGGTTGATACCGTCATACATCGCGTTAGCAAATCCCTCTGGATCAAGTGTATCACCGTCGGTTGATACCATATTGACGAAACTGGTTCCAAGGCTCAGTAAATCTCCCGCAACAGGCACCTTTGACTGTGGGTTGTCCCCAGAACCGGCGATCACCGCGCAACGACCATCGAAGCCATATTTCTCTATGTAATACGCCGCGAGACTCCCCACAATGGAATCTGGACGTGTGAGCGCGGGCAATTTCGATTGGAGTGCTTCCACACCGCCCGGTAAGCCATCAGCGGTTGCAGTCAACAGGGCGGAATCCCACACCTTGCCTCGGTAGTTCATGAGCGACATCCCACATCCGTTTCCATAATCTATAGGCACGTCGGCATTACCTGTCAGCACTGCTGGAATGAAACTGCTAATCAATTGGACTTTTGCTGTCGCGGCATAGCATTCGGGGAATTGTTCTCCGACACGGCGCACAACGGCACCTGTGAAGCGGAGCGGCGCGTCCGAACCAGATAGGTCAATCATCTCCGATTTTCCGCCGACCCCGTTTCGGACAGCATCGGTTTGTGAAGTCGTGTTCGCGGTCATCCAGATGGGTGCATTCGGATACGCAAATGCATCTTTTAGCAGGATTTGTAAGTCGCGAGTATCTTCATTAAAGTTCTGGAAACTTGCGAGTTGCGCCAAAATCGCATCTGCATCTCGGTTCAAATAGACATGCCCGTGTTGCTGTCCTGATGTGTTGATGAGGAGGATGTTCTCAAGTGGCACGCCTGCCTCGCGCATGTCAGCAAACAGCGCGTCAAGTGAGGCGAGATACATCAGCGGTGGCTGTTCGGCTTCACCTTCCTCTCTCGGTGGCAAGATATAATCCTCTCCGATACCGAATTGGTTGAGACGGGTATCGGCGCGATAATCAAGCGAATGCTCAAAGCATTTTTCCGCTGTGTCTATGTCAATGACGACAGCAGATAGGCTTTGTGTGCTTGAATCTAAACCGAGAGCGAGTTTTTCTCTTGGCACAAGTTTCTCCTATACATCCGGCAATCAAGGATTGCGTTTAATTCCCCGGATAGGCGCGGTTTTCTAATTCTGCGATGAATTTCTCAGCGGCGATAGCGGCTGCGGCACCGGCACCCGCAGCGGTGATCGCTTGACGGAAGACATGGTCATGCACATCACCGGCTGCATAAACACCGTTTATGTTCGTGCGCTGCATTTCATCCACAATGATATACCCTTGCTCGTCCATATTTATGACATCTGTAAAGAGCTCTGTGTTCGGAATATGTCCAATAAAGATGAATACACCGTCAATCGGGAAGGGTTGCGTTTCACCGGTTTTAACGTTTTTGAGGGTGGCACCAGTAACTTTTTCTCCATCGCCATTGATCTCCTCAACGACGGTGTCCCAGATAAACTTAATTTTATCGTTTTTGAAGGCACGTTCCTGCATAATTTGGCTCGCGCGGAGCTGATCGCGGCGGTGGACGATATACACCTCAGAGGCGTACTTGGTTAGGAAAATGCCCTCCTCCAACGCAGCGTCCCCGCCACCAACGACAACGAGCCGTTGATCTTGGAAGAAGAACCCATCACACGTCGCGCAGTAGGAGACACCGCGTCCGCCATATTCCTCTTCACCCGGAATATCGAGCGTGCGCGGTGAAGCACCTGTCGCGATAATCACGGATTTCGCACGGTATTCTTTCTCGTAGGTGGTGACGGCGAATGGGTGTTGCGAAAAATCAACCGCTGTTACGGTGTCAAATTTGACTTGGGTGCCGAACCGCTCCGCCTGCTCTTGCATACCTTGTATAAAAACTCCCGCCTCGTTACCGAAGAAGCCGGGATAGTTTTCCAAGTCAAGTGTTAAAGAGAGTTGTCCGCCGAGTGCCTCTCCTGTAATCAGGATAGGTTCAAGCATCGCACGTGACGTATAGACACCTGCGGAAAACCCAGCGGTGCCACCGCCAATAATCACGATATTTCGATCTTCTATGTTGTTTGTATGAGTATCCATAATTTTAATTTTGTGCTAAGCGTTAAACGACACTGTTAGTTTCATAAGGATTTTCGATGAGTTCCACAGTAAGAGCAAACGGAGGCACGTCAATTATCCATCACTTCTCGAACCTCACGGGCGGCATCCCACTCCCATAAAAGGATCGTGCCATCACGTCCAGCACTCACGAGTGTTTTGCCATCTGGTGAAAATAGCAATGTGTCCACCAGTGCTGTATGCCCGTCGAGGGTCGTCAGTTGGTCACCCGTTTCTAAATCCCAGAGTTCTATTCTGCTGCCAAATGATGCCACCAGCACTGTCCGATCCGGTGAAAACACTAATCGTCTCGCCCCGCGCGGTATCTCCTTGAGACCGATCTGTCTATGCCGTCCGAGCAGACGTGTGCCTCTGTAACTACCGATAGCAAGTAATCCCTTATCCGCAACGTATGCGAGTGCGGTAATAGCATCTCGAAACGAGATACTGTTCCCATCGATCATCGATGCTGGATCGTCTCCTTCAAGGAAGGGTGCCAACGGGACTCCTGTCTCTGCATCCCACATCTGAACCTGTCCATTCATTGCCCCGCTGATCAGTTTCTTTCCGTCTGGCGTGAATACCACGGCACTGACTTCCGTGGCGAGGTGATGAAGCCCGTGGAACGGTAATCCGAGCGGTAATTCTTCATTACCGTTTTCATGGACAGGAACATTTTCGGTGAGCGGGATATCCAGAAAAACGTCCTTGTCTGTAATAGTTGTGTTCCACACGCGTATGTTCCCGGAACCCCCTAAGGCGATCCTTTTCCCATCTGGAGAAAACGCTAATTTCGTATCCCTCGGCGCATGTCCTTGTCGACTTGTGAAAGTCGCGAGTTGATCTCCTGTTTTGACATCCGTTAGGACCACTTGGTTCTCGCCCATGTGCGTCATTGTAGAAAGCGATTCACCCGTACCCGGGTAAAAATATATCCTACCCGTTGCGGAGATACTTGCGAGTTTTGTGCCGTCCGGCGAAAAGGATGCTCCTGATAACATGTCCCCACGTTCTGGGATCTCGATATCCGTTCTTTCCAAGGTTGTCAGATTCCAAAGTGTAATTATTCCGTTAAACGCAACACTCGCAAGCCTCGAACCGTCCGCCAAGAATGACACGGCTTTCACCGACTCCGTGTGTCCTGTAATATGCAAGGGTAAGGCTTCCTGCGTCTCTGTGCTCCAGAACCGAACCGTGCCGTCTACACTGCCACTCGCCAATATCCGACTGTCTGGTGAAAACCTTAAAGCAACGATACCACTGAGATGTCCCTGAAACGTCCCGAGCAAGGCACCGCTCGTCGTGTCCCATACATGGACTGCCGTATCCGTATCACCACTGGCGAGCATGCGACCATCAGGAGAGAACGCCAACGCATTTATCCAACCTATATGCTGTTGCAGCACAACCGGTGCCTCGGTCCCCGCGGTATCCCATAAACGCACCGTTGTGTCTTTACTGCCACTGGCGAGTCGCGTACCGTCGGGTGAAAATGCTAAAGCCAGCACCTGCCTGCTCCTATCCACCGGCAATGGAGGGTGTCCATGCCCACCTCTAGGCACTTGATCTTGTACTAGCGGTCCCGGGACCGGCATTGGTGCGTCTCCATCTGTAAAAGACGTTCCTTTCTCGCCGGTAGTTGTATTCCACAATGTAATCGTTCCGTTCTCTCCACCAACCGCAATTTTATCATGTGTGAGCGCGTAACTCTCATACCCCCGCCGACCGCGCATCCGTTCCACGGATCTGCCTTCTATAGCCGTAACACCTCGCTTCCCAGTTTCAACATTTAATCTGTTGATCGCGCTTCCCCATCTATCCAAACCGATAAGCATTTTGCCAGCTGAAGAAAAACGTATATCCCTCCCAGCGTAAAGACCGTCCAGGCGTGAGACCTCCTCGTGTGTCGCTGTGTCCCATACTTTGAGCGTATGTTCACGAGACCTGCCGCCTCCATTGGCAAGATAGCGTCCGTCCGGCGAAAATGCCACCGATTGACACATCCCTCGGAACATAGCGATCTCTTTTCCTGTCGCCATATCGTAAAGCCAGACCCCGATGTTACTACCCACCGCGAATTGTGTGCCGTCAGGTGAAAACGCGAGCGTATTAATCCCGCCTTTCCCCAAACGCGCTTTCACCGCTTTTGGGAGTCCCCATTTCGATACATTTTCTGCACCTACGTCGGCTTCCACATCAGCATCACTAACGCCACCTAATATGAGCAACACAATGAAAATGCCAGCAGTACCGACGATCATTCGCATAATATTCCTCTAATCTACCCGTCTCTTTTTGAGGAGGTTCTCTTCGTGGGAGGGGTTTTCAACCTCGAGGCATTCCGTGCTTGTAAGCGAGCTGTTAATCCGAAGAAATCTCCTAAGATAGCTATCAGCAAGAGGAAACCTTTGTTAAACGATATCCTCTTAACTGACTGCTGAAAGGATTTTTGAAAAAAATCCGACCTGACTGCTGACTACTTTATTTAAAATGGAAGCCGAATGCCAACGCGTTCAGCAACTATTTTCAACTGTTCCTGATGTTCTTCGCCAACGGGGATACCGATTTCAGCCCATTCCTGTTCGCGCTCCCACTCTAAACCGCCAGGTAGGTCGGATCGGTCATAACCGGGTGCGGGTTGCATTTGTCGTGCGTCTTGGATATGTTGATCGATCTCTGCTTTATACTCGTCAATCAGTCGGAATCGGGAAATGTCAATCGCGGCAATGAATGCCCCTTGATTGGCACCCTCCCAGATTTTTGGCGGATCCGGTGGTTTATCGAACAGCCAGATGCCCGCCATAAATCCACCGAGGGCATGACTCACATGGCTCAGTCCCAACATCTTGAAAAACGCGGCGGGAGTCTGTTCAAACGCCTCTTCCAAGGGGAGTTTGGCATCAATGCCGGTTGCCATATCGACAACGATAGGGGGCTGATCACCCGCAGGTATCGCGAAACTCATCGGCGAGGCTCCCGTCGCAGTGGCAATCGGAGCGTTCGGACCGTGTCGAAAACGGTGGCAGGAGACCGCAAATCCAGCGCAATCTGCTTCCAATGCAAGCCGTGTGTACTTGCCTGCACTCCCAAAGTGGAAGTGGTTCCGACTCGTCGCGGCACCGAGTCCCATCTCTTTGGCTTTTTTGACCGCTGCTTTTGCCGCATGATACGAGGCAAAATGTCCCATACCGCCATCGCCGTCGTAGACCTCCGTTGTCGGAGATTCATCGATGCATCGGACGTTTGGACGTGGATTTACTTTGCCGTCAAGCATCATCCCGACATATCCGGGTGTTTGGCGCGTGCCATGACTGAATACGCCGCGTAGATCGGCGCAGCGTCTTCTTCCGAGGTGCCTGCCTTCTGGAAAGCTTCACTGACGAAGCCTCTCATTGCATCTGGCATCACGCGGATAAATTCTTTCGGTACTACATTCATTTTTTTAATTATGCGCTAAGCGTTAACGGACAGTATTGGTTTCGCAAGGGCTTTCGATTCGGTTCTGCAAGCCGCCGTTGTTGGCTTACTGAGGGCATTCTTAAGACCTTTCATTCTCGGCTTGTGACTTTGCCGAAACGCGGAATTCCATCAACAATCCGATAGGACTGTTCGCACATTTTGCAATGGAGACTGTGTTCTTCCCACGTAATGTCGCCTTTACACTGCGGACAGACGAGAATTTCTTGCAATGTTTTCGTCTGGCGACGTTGGTTTCCTTTTGTCAAAAGCGATTTTACACGGGAAACGATGCTTCGCGGCACTGCACTTTTGAGAAACAGTAACCATTCATTATGTCTCGGAACATTACTATCTGATGCGACAAGCCTGTCAAGCGTATCGTGGCAATCCAAATCCAGTGCTGACTCATGTTCGAGAAGTATTTTATAGTCTATTTCATCTTCCCATTCGTACTGGACCAGGAAGAGGTTATGGTGTGTAATATGAAACTGCTTCCAATGCTTATCTGTTACCGCCAATCTGTGGAAAAGCTGCCCAAATTGGGAATTTTTTTCATTCTTCCGTAGCATCAAACAGCCATCAACCAAGTTGACGACCCAGTGGTGATAGTGCCATCCATAGATTCGCTCACCTATTTCAGATGGCGTTTCAATGTAGCCTCGGCATGCGACACGCATGAGTTCGGAGATGAATCGCCTCGGATCTTCAACGTGTTCCAACACATGCGAGCAGATGACATAGTCAAACGCCCGATCTGTGAACGGCAGGAACTCCCCATCCGCTTCCACCATCGGACGATCGGTAACGATTGCACCGCCGCGTTGTTCGTCATCCCCTATAAATTTATCACATAAGACATCCGCGCGTGCTTTCGGATTATGACCGCTCCCTATCTCTAAGACAAAATCGTCTGCGCGAATGTTCATTTTTCGACAACCATGGTGATATAAGGACTCAGGTGCGGAAACGCGCTGGCGATAATTCTACCTTTTATCCCAAAGCCAACGGCTTTCTTGACGATCGTGCACCCGTGCAACCGGAAAAATTGCGCGAGATCAATAGGGCTTGCATAATAAGCACTGTCGGCATCTCCACCGATTGCATCCGCCTGTAAGTCGGGTTCACGGTAAATGAAGTTCGGTGATTTTGACGAGAACCGCTTCTTTACACAAAGTCCACAGTTACGCATAAACTGTTGCAACGCTTGCTGCTTCGTTTCACCCCAGACGGGTCTGCCGGGTTTGCCAGACATCAGGTTCAGCCAATCAAAGAACGGGATTAAAGGGGAGCAAAGATTTGGACCCGAAAGCACAATTCTGCCGCCCTGGCACACAACCCGCATCATTTCGGTTAACGCCGTTTCTACATCGGGCAGATGTTCAATTAATTCGTTTGAACAGATGACATCGAAGGACTCGCTTTCAAAGGGGAGTTCCATCACGTCGCAAACCTGATAGCGGAGACTCGGATTTTCCCATGCTTGCGCGCCTTCAAGAAAGAGTGGAGAGATGTCGGTTCCGACAACATCAAAATCCGCCTGATTGAGCAGCCGCGCTGAAATACCGTTCCCGCATCCGAGGTCAAGTACCTTGGCACGAGGCGGTGCGTAGCGGATCACCAATTCTACGTAGTGTCGGAGATAAACTTCATCGTGTGCCGCGAGAAGTCCTTTGTAGGTTTCCGATGTCTCGTAGAACTCACGCATTCGGTCGCGAATTGACAACGATGTTTCAGGTGCTGACGTTCCAAGCATAGTCATCCAAGGCTCTCCGTGTGCCATTGAAAGAGGACGAGGTTACAAACCTCGTCAGCGGAGGAAGGTGTTTGTTAAACCTCAAATAAGGCTAACGGGTTACGAGCGGAGCGTATTCCACGGTGTCTGATCGTAAACATCAATAAGCTGATACCCCTCTTCACCTTTGCTGGGGCTGAGGGTAACAAACAACTTCGCTGACGCAGAGGAAACGTTAAAAGAGGCGTGCACCATGTCCGCTGGAATGAATACAGAATCTCCTGCGTTGAGCGTCTGCTTCTTATCTTCAAGCCACTGCTCTACACTACCCTCTATAACGTAAATTACCTCTTCTTGGTCGGGATGTTTATGGAAATCGTGTCCATATCCGGGGGAAAGGCTGACTTCCATAGCGACAATGTCTTTCCCACCTGTACTTTCTGGGCGACTGAGCCAACCGATTGTTCCCCAGTCGAGTTCGTCTCGTTCTACGTCTGCTGACGCAATAAATTTTCCGTTCATAACGCTATACACTCTCCTTTTCTTGTTATAAAGAGAGTGCGCGCTGAGAGATTCAAAGCGCGCACTCGGACGCATTTTATCGCTGTGAGGTCTTCAGATGTCCCCAAGTTGTAGCCAGTTTTTGGCGCGGATCAACGGCGAAAAGCTCGAAATGACCGCTCTCCATCTGTTCAATAACCTCTTCCTCACTGAGGGCGCGGTTCCAAATACGAACCTCGTCAATCAGACCGAGGAACTCGCGTTGTCCCTCGTGCGTTTTCCCGACGAGGACCTCCGCAGTATCGGCTTTACCCGGGGGAGGTGGCTTTCCGCCGAATTCACCGACATTTTCGCCGTTTATCCAATAACGATGTGTACCATCATCCACTTGGGCAACGACGTGTTGCCACTCCTCAAGAGCGACCTTCCCGTTACAAACACTTCCCGAGCCGCCAACGCTCAGATGCAGACATTCGCTGGGGAATTCAGTGTAGAAACTGTAGGAACGTGGTCCGTTACTCTTCGCAACGATGCCCTGCCACCGTTGTCCGCCTGGTCCCTGGTGGCGTTCGGTATTAATCCAAGCCATGACAGTGACGCTCTCATCAACAGTAAGGATCTCTTCATGTGGGACCACAACCCAGTCGCTTTCACCGTTGAGTTGTAGTGCCTTTCCGAATTTGCCCTCAACATGCTTCGGGTCGCCTACGATTTCTCCATCGTTCCCATAGAGTGAATGATCAATAGCAGTTTCGCCATCAATTTCATCGAAAGAGAAATAAAGGATCATCGAATCCTCTGGTTCGTTTAACGCGTAGGCAAAAGATGCCGTAAACGCGACAAGTGTTAGCATTATAAATAGGGTTTTCATTTTTCCTCCGTGGAAAACCTGCCTTAAGCAGGCGTATTTTTTAAAATTGACTAACGTATCGGAACGATCTGACTCCCTTCAACCGCCAGAAACCTACGATTGACGGGGAGGTGTGTCTCCCGGTCAATGAGTCCGCTGACCGCTTTACCAACGCCAAAATGGGCGCATAGGTCGTGGAAGGAGAGATAACTCCCGCCACTCTGTACCTCCCAATATTGGACGTGTGTTCCCGTGACGACTTTAATCTTGGCACCAATCCCAGAGCGGTTGCTTTTTTCTCCGACGACTTGGATCTGTATCCAATTGTTTCGATTCCCGACTGCGTTTTGGAGTAGATCTGGTCGTTGGTTGCAATTGGTAACAAGGATATCAAGGTCACCGTCGTTGTCGTAATCGCCGATAGCCGCACCACGACTCACCTTTTCCAGTGCCAAGCCATCCGTCTCTGATATGACAGTGGCGAATCTGCCATCGCCTAAATTCCTGAACAACAGATTCCTCTGCGGATAGGTCACATGCTTCTCAAGCCGGTTGATGTTGTCCATCAAATGCCCATTGGCGACAAAGAGGTCTTGGTATCCATCGTTGTCGTAATCAAAAAACTTGATACCCCATCCCAGATAGCCGTGTGTTACTTCTGCGATCCCTGATGTAATCGTATTGTCGGTAAAAAAGGTGCCATCATGATTATGATAAACGGTATTAGTTTCCGTCTGGTAGTTGCTGACGGTAAGGTCGAGCCACCCGTCGTTGTCATAGTCCCCGAAATCGGTACCCATACCGGCTTCCTCTTTACCCATATCATTATAGCACACACCTGAAATTAATGCAACTTCCGAAAAATTACGCAAAAAATTGTCGCTACCGTTGTTTTGAAACAAAAAGTTTGGATCCTGATCGTTCGCGACGTAAAGGTCGGTATCGCCATCGGCATCGTAATCGGCGAACGCTACACCTAACCCGTGCTGCGGAATTAGATTCGAGGGTCGGAACAATGCCGACACATCGGTGAAGGTCCCATCTCCATTATTCTTGTAGAAGGTATCGTGAACCGCTGGATACGCGTGCGGACCGCAATAAACGTGAACCCCGCGTTCTTCACACCGAATGTCGTTCTCTGGCGTATACGCGGCGTAATTCGCTACATAGAGGTCCAAGTGTCCATCGTTATCAACATCAGCAAACGCACAACTGGTGCCCCAGTTTGAATTGCCAATTTGGGCGTGTGTCGTCACATCTGTGAAGGTTCCGTCGCCATTATTCCGATAGAGTTGATCTTCACCGAAGTTGGTAACGTATAAATCTATGTCGCCATCGTTATCGTAATCACCGACAGCGGCACCAGTGCCGTAGGCACGACTTCCGACACCCGCCTTGGCGGTGACATCTGTGAAGGTTCCATCACCATTGTTTCTGTAGAGAACATTATGTGGTGTTTGACCTTGTTCGTTCTCCGTCTGAACCGCGCCATTGACGAGATAGATGTCGAGATCGCCGTCGCCATCATAATCGAAAAAGCCACCGCCGGATCCGAGAAACTCATTAAAGAGTCGCAACCCGCTTCTGCCGTCGGTATGCTGAAAGGTTATCCCCGCCGATTCCGTGACATCGACAAAAATCGGTTCTGCAAGCGCGATTGTGCAATATTGGAAACTTATAAGTGTGAATGCCAAAAGAAGATAGACGGATGGGATTCTATTCAAGTTGCTTTTCGGCATAAGGAATAATTAAAAACGCTTCTGCAAGTGTTCTAAGTTTTGTAATGCCTTCCGAGCGTCGCCATCGTCAGGTGCGATTTCTGTGATGTGTCGATAGACCTCTATCGCTTTCTGAAGATGCCCTTGTTTCGTGTAAATTTCGGCTAATCCATGATATGCCAAAGTAAGACCAGGCATCTTCTTTATAGCGGCTTGCAGATGTGATTCTGCCTTGTCAAACGCCTTCAGTGTGGTATAGAGCCACCCTAACCGAACATGCGCTTCCACAGCGTTTGGATTGAGTTCAATGACTTTTAGGAAGAACGGAATGGCGCGCTGGGGCATGTTGAGATCCATGTAGAGTCGCCCCAGTTTATCGTATCCAGTCGCCAACGCTGGACTCAGCCGAATCAGGCTTTGGTATGTCGTAATTGCCGCGGAGATGTGTTTGTGTGCCAGATGGACTTTCGCCAATTCAAGCCGAAGCGGCGTGTTCATTGGATCTTCTGCCAAAGCACCTTCAAGTGCGTAAGTCCGATCGTAATAGGTTTTCATTTGCTGGAACAGCTTGAGGTGTTCCGCCGCCGCGGCGGTATCACCAAGAAGTCGGTAAGCCTTCGCCAGATTGTAATAGGCACTCTGAACATAAGGTTTTCTCTTGATTGCCTGCTGATAATGTTCCACCGCTTGTTGCGGCTTCTGTTGCATGAGCGCGATTAAACCGAGCCATTCGTAGACTTCAGCGAAATTAGGATTGTGTGCGAGGGTCTGTTTGAAGGAAGAGAGTGCAGCGTCAAATTTCGCCTGATGTGTGTAGATGTAACCGAGACGATAATGCGGATCCGCATCCGTGGGATACCTCTGAACGGCTTCTTTGGCGTGCTGCTCGGCGATGTCCAATTTGCTCTGCTTGCAATAGATTTCCGACAACGCGAGGTGTGTTAACCCATAAATCCGCTCTGCTGTCAGCGCGTTTTTTGAATCTGTGATTGTGGCGTTTTGGGAACCTGTAAGTTGCGCCTCATTTAATAGCAAGTTTTGGCTTGCAAGCTGCGCCAAAAGGGTGTTAAATGTCTGAATCGCTAATTCCAATTCATCTTGCAATTTATAGACATTTGCCAGTTGGAAAAGCGCGTTCACATCTGTCGGATCGCGTGATAAAAACGATTTAAAGGTATCCACCGCTTGTGGATAGAGTCGAAGTTTGACATATTCAACGCCCTGCTGAAACGTTGCTGTCGTTTCGGGCCTGCTAACAGATGGCGTGAGACATAAGAGGATAGCCGTGAGGATTAATACCCGATACGTGCACTTTCCAAGCGTCAGGAAACGGCATTCATATCCGGTGTCGCTGTTGATTTCCTCGATTGAATTACGACTGTTTATCCACAACATCTTGTATCCAAGATAATGCCGCCATACTCGAAGACCAGCCGATAGAGGTCACGGCGAGTAGAGCTACCTGTTGTAACTCCTCAGGCGTAATGCCTTCTCGAAGGGCGCGCCGTGTATGGGAGTGGACTGCGCCTTCAGACTTCGCGCCTATCGCCAATGCAAGTTTAACAAGCCTCACGGTTTTCGGTTCAAGAGGACCAGCGGTCCCACACGCTTCACCCAATGCCTGATATGCTTTCCAAACATCGGGATATTCGTCAATCACATTCTGAAGAAAATCGGGTAATTTATCTGTCATTGTTAGTTGTCAGCTGTCGGTTGTTAGTTAAGAGTATAGAAGTCGCGATCGCGGCGTTTGCTCCTACAAGCCAAATGAGAACGTAGCGGAGGATTCGATGCGTTCTATCCAGTTTTCTCTTTTGGCGGTATTCCATTCTCTTGGTGTGCTTGTCCTGTCGATTCGGTTTCCTCTGTCTGTTCCTCATTGAGTCCTGCTTTAAAGTTCGTAACGCTCTTACCGAGTCCTCGCGCCAACTCAGGTAGACGTTTCCCTCCAAATATGAGTAACACGACAGCCAAAACAATCAATAATTCCCATGGACCAAGGCCTAACATATTTATGCCTCCATGTTTTTCGTAGTTCGTGCGCTGTGCGGATGCACGATGGATATTAGCGTATATATTACCACGTTGAAAAAAATATGTCCAATAGTTTTTAGTCCTCAACTGTCAGTTGTCAATTGGAGAGAGCACATCGTGAGAATTAAAAATCTCTGGAAAGGTTCTGCTTTCATCTTGATCTATTTTTACTGTTGTGTTATTGTATCAGGTATTAGGGCTATTCAGTTTTCGATTTTCTGTTGATTCTGTGGGATAAATAGCGACTGAGAGGTCGCTCCTACAGATCGAGATTCTACTTGGAAATCTGTTAGACCCACCTATCATTACCAAAGAGGTGCTTTTTGCTCCCATTGATGCACTTCGCGCTGCATTACATGAACCATCACCACCATTGGAAAAAGACTTGGAACCTCCTTTTCAAGCATCCACTATCCGTCGCTTGGTGCCGAACCCTGTAGATGAGAAAGTGATTGCAATACGGGAAGGGAAACTGAGTCCACTGGCACTAAAACGCCCGTCTCCGGTGCTATGTAAGTCCGAAAGTGGGGATTCGTCACGAGCGATTTCCACTGTGCATGTTATCGAACATGACGAAAAAACAGGCTGTCTTTTCGCGGTTGATGATGTGGGAAACTATCTAACGTTTCTCGAAATTCGTATATCGAAAGACCTATTGGATGCGTGGAGTATTGAGCAACAACAGGTTGCTTTAGGGAACTTTGCAAAAGCTTTACTGAACGCTTTAGAGAGCAAAAGCGAACTTTATGAAATCCCTACCAGACGGGTCCGAATGATAGGGCAGGCATTTGAGAGGCAGGAGGAAACACTTATTGCGGCAATTCAAGGACATCCGGGAGCTGTAAAAAATGAACTCAAGCGTCTCGTTGATTCAGGTGAGATTGTAAAGGCTGGACGGGCTGTGTACGCGCTCCCAGAGACAGAGACGCGATAGTCCTGAAGGAAAATGCCGGGTTATTGACAGGAAGTTTCTGACATGCTATAATTTAAGGATACCCTTGCAAGTGGAATACTACAAACAGCCGTTTTAACGCGATACGGGTGGAGGATTTTAGACGTATGAACAAGGTGCTGGTCAGCGACCTGCTGTCACAGCGAGGTTTAGATGTTTTGGCGGAGAGTGGTGATTATGAGGTGGATGTTAACCTCAACCTCTCTCATGAAGAACTCCTGGACCGGATTGCTGACTACCATGCCCTACTTATCAGAAGCGCAACGAAGGTAACTGCGGATGTTATTGACAACGCAAAGCGGCTACAGGTCGTTGGGCGCGCCGGGGTCGGTGTGGATAATATTGATGTGCAAGCCGCAACGCGAAACGGTATCTTAGTTGTCAACACACCAACAGGGAATACGATCGCAGCAGCAGAACATACGATTGCGCTGCTATTGGCATTGGCGCGTAACATCGTCCCTGCTGGGATTTCACTCCGAAACAGAACATGGAAACGCAACGATTTCATTGGGGTTGAGTTATACGGGAAGGTTTTTGGCACGATTGGACTCGGACGGATCGGACGAGAGGTGGCTCGACGCGCACAGGCTTTCGGGATGAAAATCATCGCCTACGATCCGTATATTTCAGCGAGTGCCGCGGAAAAAATCGGCATTCGGATTGTTGACCGGGAAACGCTCTTTCAAGAATCCGATTATATCTCCGTCCATACGCATCTCAACGCCGAAACGTATCATAGTGTCGGTGAGTCGGAGTTCACATTGATGAAGTCAAGTTGCCGCCTGATTAACTGTGCTCGTGGTGGTATTATTGATGAGAATGCCCTCTATCACGCCTTAAAAAATGGACAACTCGCCGGTGCTGCACTTGACGTTTTTGAAAGCGAACCGGCAACCGAAACCCCACTGCTGGACTTAGAAAATGTACTGGCGCTCCCACATCTCGGGGCGTCTACATCGGAAGCACAGGAACATGTCGCTGTCGAGGTAGCACAGCAGGTAATGAACGCGCTCCGCGGACAGCCCGTCGCGAATGCGGTAAATCAACCCAAAATTGACCCGAGGACACTCGATATTTTGGGCCCTTACTTAGAACTTGCCGAAAAGATTGGCAGCTTTCACGTGCAAATTGTTGAAGGACAGATCTCCGCGATTAAAATCCATTACAACGGCGCGCTCTTCCAGAAAGAAGACGTTACACCGATAACTGTCGCTTTACAGAAAGGGCTTTTGACACCTGTACTCACGGACGTAAATTATGTAAACGCGCCGTTTCTGATTAAGCAACGCGGCATAGCTGTTACAGAGACCAAGAGCGAGGCAGACGCAGATTTTGCCAACTCTATCGCGATTACGGTCACAACCGATAAAGGCGAAGCAATCATCGAGGGGACTGCTTTCGGCAAAAAAGACCTCCGCATCGTCCGAATAGATCAACTTCATATCAACGTGAGACCGACCGGTTATATCCTTCTCATCTACAATAGCGATCAGCCCGGAATGATAGGGTTAATGGGAACGATTCTCGGAGAGCACGGTATCAACATCGCCGATATGACTGTCGGACGTTCGCGCGTATCGGAACTTGCTGTAACGCTCATCAACGTGGATACGCCTGTGCCTCGGCACGTCTTGCAAACCATTGCTGAACAAAAGAAGATTGACTTTGTTAAGCAGGTCTTCCTGGCATAACCAAATGGCACGGAATAATTAAAGATTCTTTGTAGTATCGAAAACCAGGTCTCCCGTAATGAAATGGAGGGCGGATTTAAGGAACGTACTTGATACTTCAGACGCACGTTGTTTAACCGCAAGGAATAATTAAAAAATTAAAATTGGATGCGAAACAGAAATGTCTATTTATTAATGACGAAATTCCGAAGGCGAAACTATTTGAGGCAGAAAAACGGGAAATCCATCCCGATTGCAATACTTCTTGGCGTATCTCACCAGAGCCGTTCTGGATTTCCGAATCAGATTTGAGATGGTTTGAGGAACTCGGAACGCATCTTTTAAATTTCTATCGCGCCTGTAATCTACTCTATTCCCAAAGCGTGCGGGGTATTCAACCCGGTTGGGTGGCTGAGTACTTGGAACTCGGTAAACCTGAATCCGTTATCCAATATGGACGGATGAACCGTTTTAAGAGCCAACTCCCAGGTGTGCTGCGTCCCGACATTCTCCCTACTGGTAACGGTATGGCGATTACCGAACTCGACTCGATTCCTGGATTTATTGGGGGGACAGGGTGCTTAGCACAGCTCTACGCACAACTCGGCTATCGCATCATAGGTGGCAGCGACGGGATGGTGGACGGATATGCCGAAATGATCCGTGCCTTGGCGAAGAAGGATAACCCTACACTCGCAATCGTTGTGTCGGATGAATCGGAAGATTATTGGGCGGAGATGGTATGGCTCGCCGCAGCACTTTGTGAAGCGGGGCTGGAGACCCGGACCGTCAAACCGCACGAGGTAATTTTTACTGAAGATGGACTACTCGTCGAAACGATAGAAGGTAAGATGGAAGTTGATGTGCTCTATCGCTTCTATGAACTGTTTGATTTACCCAATATCCCGAAAGTGGAGTTAATGCTTTACAGTGCGAAGAAACGCACTCTTGTGATGACACCACCGCCGAAATCCTATTTGGAAGAAAAATTGTGTCTCGCGCTTTTCCATCATCCGACGCTCCAACCGTTTTGGAAACGCCACCTCGGTAAAAAAACCTACCCGTTCCTACAACAAGCTATTCCAGAGACATGGGTTATCGACGCTCGTCCCTTACCACCGCATGCTGTAATTCCCAATTTGGAGGTGGATGGAAACGTCGTAACAGACTGGCGGCAACTCGGTGCTGTGACGCAAAAACAACGGGAATTGGTCATTAAACCGTCAGGATTTTCTGAACTCGCATGGGGGAGTCGCGGCGTAGCGATCGGACACGATCTTCCTACGGAAGAGTGGGAAGCCGTCATCGAAAACAGTCTTGAGAATTTCGAGAAAAACCCGCACGTTCTCCAGAAATTCCACACTGCCGAACGGGTCCGGATGCAGTATTACGATTTCGACGCTGGTGATGTCCAAGAGATGGCATGCCGCCCGCTTCTTCGTCCATACTATTTCGTCGTCGGCGACACGGTAAGACTCGGAGGCATGCAAGCCGCAGTCTGTCCAGCCGACAAGAAAATTCTACACGGCATGGTGGATTCTATTATTGTGCCCTGCGCAGAAAGGCAATAAGAATAGCAATCAGCAGTCAGCGGTCAGCAGACAGTAAAGAAAGGTAGTTTTAGTCATGCAATTAAATGAGAAGCAAATCGCGGAATTCCGAAACAATGGATATCTTGCCATTGAAGGGTTTTTCGATCTCATTGAGGCGAAGGCACTCCGACTGGAATTGGAACGCATCTACGACACTGAACTCAAAAACGGAACGGGTATCAATTGCGCGGTGCAAACAGACGGGACCAAGCGAGATAATGCGGGTGAACGACAAAACCTACAGGTAATTCCCCTCAACAACCGAAGCGATTTGCACAAAGCGTTGCCCTTTCATCCGAAGGTCATCTCCGCTGTCCAGCATCTTATCGGAGATGAATTCATGTTAGAACTGGATCAAGCGTTTTGGAAACCGCCTAAAGTCGGTATCGGCACGAGTTGGCATCAAGATAACGCCTATTTCAAAATTGCCGACCCGTTACGGGGCACTGCGATGTGGATTGCTATTCACGATGCAAACGTTGAGAACGGGTGCATGCACGTCATACCGGGCAGCCACCGAGAGAGTTACGAACACTATCGCGATCCACAGAGTGACCACCATATTCGGTGTGATCCGCCCGAAGAACGTGCCGTCCCGATCGAGTTAAAGGCGGGTGGTGTGCTTTTCTTCTGTTACGGCGTAGCACATTGCACAAAATCGAACCTCACCGATAAGGAGCGCGCCGGCGTTGCCCTTCATTTCCTCCACAACGACTTTGGTGGTAGGGAACTTTGGGAAAATAACAACACCACCAAACCGATGCTTCGCGGTCCCCTTGCAACCGGCGGAGAAGCCGAGTTCGGCGAGAAATTTGAAGGCAGATGGGAAGAACTCATGAACGCCGTGCTCGCGTCTGATTATAGTAAGCCTAAAAATATGTAGAAAGTTTTCAACAAACAAGCACCCCATCACCGCTGGCGAGGGTGTTTTTGATAGGGGTATTTGCTTGGGTGTTTCTGTGGATTTCCCCTATTAGTTTGTCAACGTTATTTTGACTTTTTGTAGGTGTTTTTGATTGGGTATTTCCTGCAGGTAGAACGGAGTGAAACCCG
>JAGWBV010000026.1:0-30313 GCA_021295715.1 Candidatus Poribacteria bacterium
TTCGGCTTGACAAATTCTGGAAGATGTGGAATTATAATACTGTATCTATCAAAGATGTTGTATTCACAATGCAGATTCCAGATTACTATCAAATCTTAGAGATTGAGCGGGATGCTACCGCTCGCGAAATAAAGAGTGCCTATCGGAAGCTTGCAAAACGCTACCATCCGGATAAAAATCCGCAGCAGACTGCTTTTGCGGAAAAGATGTTCCGCGAGGTCTGTATTGCTTATGACACGCTCCAAGACGGAAAACGGAAATCTGACTATAATCGGACCCTACAGACGATCGAACGGCAGCAGAAGTCCCATGAAGTCTATCTCGACAGGCTGAGTAGACTTAACCAGACCTATGCGAAGTTGGAATTGCTATTGCAAGCGTTGCTCCATCACAATTATGAAACCGGCATTTCCATGTATGAGCAGCTGCAACACCGCTCTCAAGAAATTGGAAAGGAGTGGCGTATCGACGACTTTCTCAGCTATGAAGAGAGTCGGGACTGTGAATTCCTCGTCGCCGAAGCATACCAGAAACT
This sequence comes from Candidatus Poribacteria bacterium, assembly GCA_021295715.1. Lineage (NCBI taxonomy): Bacteria > Candidatus Poribacteria > Candidatus Poribacteria bacterium. Next base: position 536 of record JAGWBV010000026.1, read on the forward strand.
CGGATTTTCTAATGGCGACCAAGATCGGTTCCACAAAATTGAGCAGGCAATGCTAATGTATGAATCCCTGCTGTTTGCCGAAACAAAGCGTCCCTGCTTCAGACACTTCATCCGAGAAGTCAAAGAACGCCTCAAATTCATTTATCTCTATCATTTCAGTGTTGAGGGGTACGACCGAACACACTCAATTCCGTTGGCGAAAATCCGTGAATTAAACCTATCGAAACGCGAGACCGCATGGATGTACAAAAAAATTGCGGAGTTCTATGTCGAAATTGATCGGTTCCCGGAAGCACGAACCGTTTTGAAAATGGCATTTGAATTGCAACCCCGTCTTACGGGTGCCAAGAAAATCTGCCAAACACTCAATATGGGATATTAGTTATTGGTTGTCGGTTGTCAGCAAGAGACTGGAATGGAAGATAGGAAGACTGGAAGGATGGGGTCCAACCTTCCTCCCTTCCATCCTTCCAACCAAGTCCCGATACCCGATGATCATTCAAAAGGAAAATAGGAATGCCAAAAGAAGTACGCTGGGAACGGATGTTCCCTGATCAATTAGAAACTGCATTCAACGATTGTCCGGCTGTTTATTTTACTTATGGACTCTGTGAACCACACGGTCCGCAGAATACCGTAGGATTGGATGCGCTCAAGGCACATGCGATCGCTTGTCGGTCGGCACAAACCCACGGTGGTATCGTCGCACCTCCGGACTATTGGCATATCCACGAACACGGTATGTACGCCAACTGGGCATATCGGAATGTCGGCGAAGTCCGCAGTTGGCTCACCGCTATGCCGGCGTGGCAACACTTCAAAAACATCTGCTATCATGTTCGCGCCGCTGATGCTCTCGGATTCCACGCCGCTATCTTCCTTACAGGACACTATGGACCGAATTGGCAGGACCTCAAGACCCTCCTCTCTCTAATTCAACCGCACTTCGCGATGCGACTCTATGGACTTCCCGATTTCGAGGCAAACACACCCGGATTCGATCAGCAGGGTAACGGTGGTGACCACGCCGGTAGAGTCGAAACCTCGCTGCTATGGGCGTTGGAACCAGACTGTGTTGATATGTCGCGGATGCCTGTCGCAGACGCACAGGGACCGCATTTTGCGATGGGAGCAAATGCTTTCGAGTCGGATCGACGTATCGGTGAACGTATGGTCGCTGATGAAGTCGCATGGCTCGGAGGAAAGATGCAGGAATTGCTAACGACTTACGAACAACAGGATATTACCGAACGTCAACCTGTAACTTTTGGGGAAGTCGAGCAGATATGGTCAGAAACCGTGTCACCGGCTTTGAAAACCTTTGAGACGATGAAAAATCCAGAAGAATCACCACCGGAGGATTCACAATGGTTCCGCCAGTGCAAGCTTCCGGAACTTTCCTAACCGACTGACCGAACCGCAAGGAATAATTAAAAATGGAAACCACAAACGGACAACTCGCTGAAAATTACCGAAAAGACGGATTTTTGACCCGTATTCGTGTTTCCGATGAAGTTGAAGCAACGCGCCATCGGCAAGCCTACAATGCGTTGGAGGCAGAAGTCGGCGCAGAGAAATGTGAAATCGGGCTTGTTGATTGGCATTTCGACTACCAATTTATCTGGGAAATCGCAACACATCCGAAAATCGTGGATCTCATTGAGGCACTTATCGGTCCCGATGTGATGCTGTTAGCCACGCATTTCTTCTGCAAGTACGGTCCCCGTGAAAAGTTCGTAGCGTGGCATCAAGACGTGACGTATTGGGGGCTTGAACCACCGGATGCGATCACCGCTTGGTATGCCATAGACGACAGCGATACAGGGAACGGCTGCATGCAGGTCATCCCCGGAAGCCATCAGCGCGGCATCAAGGAACATGGGAAATCTGAGCAAGCAGGCAACCTGCTGAGCATCAATCAGGAAGTTCCAGTCACCGAGGCGGAGGCAGAAACCGCCGTAGATTTGGTGCTAAAAGCCGGTGAGATGTCCATCCACCACGGGCAGATGATCCACGGTAGCCTACCGAACCATTCTACACGTCGAAGGTGTGGCTTGACGGTTCGCTACATAGATCCATCGGTGCGGCAGGCAGAAGAGAATTCGCTCAAGCGTCCTTGGAAACCGATTCTGCTGCGAGGCGAAGACCGGTACCAAAATTTCACGACTGTCCCGAATCCGTTTCCGCTCTGATAGAGAAAGGTGGAAGACGCTATATTGGAAGGATGGAAGACGGGAAGGTTGGGCATCCATCCTTCCGTCTTTCCATGCTTCCACCCAATACCAAAGGCAAAAAATGAACGATCATATTTATGATGCAATCGTTATCGGTGCTGGTGGTATGGGAAGCGCGACCGCATACCATCTCGCTAAATCCGGCGCAAACGTGCTTGTCTTAGAACAGTTTCAGCGTGGACACACCTTCGGCAGTTCACACGGCGAAACCCGTATCATCCGCTTCTTCTACGATAAACCCTTCTATACCGAGCTGATGAAAACCGCCTACGCCGAATGGCGCGACCTCGAATCGGTATCCGGGAAATCGTTGTTGTTTATCACAGGGAGTGTAGGGATCGGCGCAAAGGGAAACCCGTATGGACGCGCGACACGGCAAAGTTTAGATGCCGCAGGCGTTGAATCCGAGTGGTGGGATACGGCACAGTTAGCGGAACGTTTTCCGCAATTCCGATTGACAGATGATATGGAGATCCTCTATCAGAAGGACACAGGCTTTCTCCGTGCCGCCGAATGTGTCTCCACACACTTGCAGTTGGCAGCGCAACACGGTGCGATAATCCGCGAGGAGACCCGAGTAACCAGCATCGATTGGCAAACAGATGTTCCGACTGTTCGGACCGAAAATAGTCAATTTCATGGTAGGAAAGTCATCGTGACAGCCGGGGCATGGGCTGGCATCCTACTCGCAGAATTGGATCTTCCGCTCACGGTTACAAAACAACAGGTATGCTACTATCAGCCCACAGACAGTAAATGTTTCCAGCCAGACCGGTTTCCAGTCTTCACGGAAGTTACCCCTGATGGAGAATTCATCTATGCTATTCCCGCTTTTGGTGCTTTTGATAAAGGGGGCGGGGTAAAAATTGCACGGCACGGAAGGGGACAGGGCATCTCCCCTGATACATCCGAACGCGCGCCTGATGCAGACTATATTGCCCATATAGATGCTTACGTGCAAAAGCGTCTCCCGGAACTTGGAAAAGCCACGCATGCCGAAGTCTGTCTCTATACTGAAACTCCAGACGAAGACTTTATCATTGACGCACATCCGCACTGTCCAGACCTGCTGATTGCCGCAGGTTTTTCAGGGCATGGCTTCAAGTTTTGTGCACTCGTCGGACGTATGATGAGCGAACTCGCCCAAAACGGTAAGACCCGTTTTGACATTCACCCATTTCGTATTGACCGAGAACACGAAATCTCAAGCGGCATCCCAAGGCTGCAATCATGACGAAACAAACGAAAATAATTGTAGGTGTGATTTCCGTTGGTGTTGTGTTAATCGGCATCACGCTGTTTTTCCTCATGCCGCGCGGTTCTGAGCTCACCATCCAAGCACCGGCACCGCCACGGGAGGTTACACCTGCCCAATTACCAGCACCACTCCCTTCAGTGATTGCTGTGAAGGCAAGTCTGCCTATACATGATGTTAAAACGTTAGCGGAATCTGCCCTCAGAGACTATCTCAGCAAACCCATCCAGCGCAAAGATGGCGCGATTGATTACGCTATCAAGCTTGACGCTACTTCTCTCACAATGATGGGTGGAATTGACGGGACCGTGTCGGTAATCGTTCCCTTCCAATTCAGTGGGTGGGCGCGCGTCTCGAAAAAAATCTTCGGACAGGTCGTCCAGAAACGTGAAGATATTGAGGGGGCTGCGACTGCGTCCCTAACCCTTACCCCAACGCTTAACTCGGATTGGCGTATAACTGCCAAAACAACCTCTGATATTTCTGTCCAGAGAGCGGAAATTGAAATTTTGGGGATTACAATCTCAGTCCGTCGGATTCTTACCAAATTGGTGCGGGAAGCAGTTTTTCCCAAATTAGAGAACCTTATTGTCGAGTATATCACCAATATAGACGTAAAGACTCGCGTCGCTGGTTTATGGACAGGACTCTACGAACCGATAGTTATCAATCAAGAACCGCGAATCGCACTCACCATAGAGCCTCTGGAAATTCTCGCCCAACAGCTGTCGAGTGATGGGAAAGTGCTTTCGTTCAGCCTCGGCATAGAAACCTATCTTCACGCGCATATGGGAGATGTATTAACGGAGGTTCCTCATAATGCGACCGCTGACGTGCCAGACATTCAATTCGTGGATGCCCTTGAATCTGGTTACCAGATCATGGCACCGATTGAGATAACTTACGCTACTGTTGAAGACTTTGCCAAGCCCCATGTTGAAAAACCTCACAAACTCAAGGGAATTGATACGTTCGTTAGGAAGTTGACCCTCTACGGCAGCGGCACCCAGCTTGCGGCGGGGATTGAGTTCAGTATGCCTTCACTCGGCGCGGAGGGGCAGCTCTACCTACTCGGGACACCTATATATGACACGACGACGATGTCCCTTTCTGTCACCGAATTTGACTACACGCTAACGACGCGGAGTCTACTCTTGGATATTGCACGAGGTGTCGGAGAAGGTTTCTTTCCGCGCCTTCGAGAAACGGTTGAGGAGGAACTTGTCTTTCCATTGGAAGATCAGCTCACCAAACTCCGCGAAAAGTTGGCAGATGTCATCGCCGAACGCCGGATCGGTTCGTCCGTCGTTTTGCGTGGCACCGTAGATACCATTACACCGGAAGCACTTTATCTCACGCAGACAGGGGTACATATCCCGTTCCGCTTACAAGGCGATCTTATCTGTGAGGTAAATCTCACTGCTTCACGAGGTTCAGATTGAGTCTATTAACGCCAGTTTGAAAATAAATCTGTAGGTGTTTTTGCTTGGGTGTTTCCTACAGGTAGAGTGGTAAATACACACCAAAAGCGTTAGTATTGGGACGAATATGCCACTTTTCAAGGAAACCTTTTCTGCCTAAATACCGGTAGCGAAACCCGACATTCCACTTTTATCAAACTCACGTTATTAAGGACTGTTTTTCGTCCTATACGAAACCGTAGTCCGTAATGAAATGGAGGACGGACTTAAGGAGAAGACTTCATAGACTTGCTCCACGTCGTTCCTCCGCAAGGGAAAATTAAAAATCCGCAAGGGAAATTTAAAAAATGGAAACAACTCTTAGAGCAGGAAGCGCGAGCGCGAATATCACGCCGCCACTCGGCACACGGATACCGGGCGGTTTCCGACCGAGATATGCTGAGAATGTTGACGATGAACTCTTTGCCAAAGCAGTCGTCATTGATAATGGAACAACACGTATCGCAATCGTTACCTGTGATCTCATCGCTATACCAGAGAACGTCGCGGATGCAGCGAAAGCACGTATCGCAGATAGATGCGATATTCCGGCAGCACACGTCATGGTGAATGCTACGCATACACATACCGCTGTCGCAATCGCTGATCTACTCGGTGTTGATGAGGATCCGAGTTATACGGAATGGGTGTCACTGAAAATCTCCGATGCAGTTGAACTCGCAGTATGGCGACTCAAGCCGGCACGGGTCGGATTTGCCAGCGTTAATGAAGAACGCATCACCTTCAATCGGCGGTGGCACATGAAAGATGGGACTGTCCGCTTTAACCCCGGTATCGAAAACCCCGATCTTGTGAAGCCGACGGGAACAATCGATCCAGAGGTGGCGATGATGTTCGTTGAGGCTATCGACGATGGAACTCCGATCTCGGCGGTTGCTAACTTTTCGCTCCACTACATCGGCACAGACAACAGCAATGCACTCTCCGCAGACTATTTTGGACATTTCGATCGACTGATGCGACACTATCTCGGGGATACGTGTATCTCGCTCCTCTGGAACGCTGCATCTGGACAGATTAACAATACCGACTTCAGTGGACGGACGAAATGGACGGCGAGTGGGCATCAACAGGCGGTAAAGATGGCGAACGTTCTCGCGGGACATTTTATTGTTGAGATGCAACTCATGGAGATGCACGAGACACTTGACCTCAGCGGAGATCTTGCCACACTGACGTTCCAACGTAAAGAGATTACTGCTGATGACCTTAAAGTTGCTGAACAGGTGCTATCTGTGCCGCAAGGAACTTACGATGCCTACGAAACGGGTCCGTTTAGTTGGGTTGTCGGACAGCCGATACCGCATGCACTGGTGGATGTCTACGCGCATGAATGCCAACGGTTGGCGAAGTTGCCGACGCAGATGACCGCCCCGGTTCAAGTTATCCGTCTTGGGGAGGCGGCAATTGTAGCCTTGCCTGGAGAGGTGTTCGTTGAGACGGGGATGAATATCAAGTCGAAATCCGATGCGAAGCCGACGTTTCTCGTCAGTTTAGCGAATGGGTATATCGGTTACATTTGCACAGACAAGGCATTGATAGAGGAGGGCGGATACGAGACGTGGGCAGCCAAGTCCTCACTTCCAGCTGTTGGAACAGTCCCAGCGATGGAGGCACTCGTGGCTTCATTACTGAATTCGTGTGAATGAATGTGAGGGAATTGTAGCGTAGACTGTTCGTCTGTTATAAATGCCCCTAATAGTGTGTTAGTCGCTGGGTTCCGCCAAATATATTGTCCGCTTATCTGCTTCGCTTTTGAAGAGTAAAGGTAAGTCGAGTTCGCGAAAGGTGACAATATACGGAATGCCTCCTTGCTCTCTAACTTGTCGGCTGAGGGATTTCCACGCACTTTTTAAATAGTAGGGACGCGCGGTATGTTCTGTGAAGAACATCAGGCGGAGATAATCATAATGGGTTTCTCCTTTTCGGACATTAGTTTCGGTAAGAAGAACAGCATTTTTCGGCAGATGTTCCCCCGCAAACGCGGCGAGCTCAGAGAGTGTATGTTCATTGTGAGTTTGGGTGACCCGCCAAGCCTGAATACCCTCTCCAATGCATAGGATCACGAGCAGCGTTGCCCAAGCAACACGAATCCTGCGTCTGTAGGGGGAGTCGTTAGATTTGTGGCGTGTGGTCAGATCTACGAAGTCACCGAGTATCAATAGAAATGCAGGTATACTGATGAGCGTCGCACTCGGCGTTTTCGTGGTAGCCAGTGAAAAAGGGAGTAGAACCCCAAACCCCCAGGCATAAAGTAAATAGAGACCGATATTTTTCTCCCGGAAAAGGCGAAGACATGAACAACAAACTGCCACAACAACCGGAACAGTGAGTAGGTTCAATATCTGAGCACTATACAGAAACACTTTATACCAAGGTGCCTGCCACCCCTCAACGTTTTCTGTTAAATGCCTGAAAATGTAATTATGTTCAATTTTGAACTCAACGGGATACTGAAAGGCGGTGTACAACATCCACGGGCCAGCGATAAGGATTGTTGTTATCAGTATGCCTAAAATGTGCTGTCCACGGAGGCGACACTCCTCCTTTTTTGCTAAACTAAACTTGGAGGCTAACCAAACTGCGAAAGCGACACCGGTGATAATGAATGCTGGATAGGTTTTTGAAAGAAAGGCGAGCCCTTGGGCTATTCCCGCCAATAGGACGAATCGCCATTGACCTGTTTTTATAGTCCGAACGACTCCGTAAATACCGAGTTCACAGTAAAACAGCAGCGAAATGTCAATTGCATCGCTGAATTGGTAACCGTGTGTCAGCTGCATGATGAACCCTGAGAATGCCTGAATAGCAGCAGCGGTAACCGCGGCACGACGCGTTAAGAATTGTGTGCCAATCAGATAGGTAAACCCGGCAGCGAAGGTGCTGAGGATTGCACTGGGGAGTCGGAGCGCGAAGGTGCTGACCCCTAAGGTCCAATAGGAAACGCATATCTGCCAAAGTGGGAGAATCGGTTTGTGGAGCCAGATATGATTTTCACTCCATGTCGCCTCTCTATAAGGGAGATAGGGAATATCAATAAGCGTGGGCTTAAAGGGATGTTTGAGTAGGTTTTTGGCAACGAGGGCATGGCAGCATTCATCGACGCTCCCAAAATTCAGGTGCCCGAGATTGTTGAGTTTAAGTCCGACCGAAAGCAGCAGAACGACCCATAATGAGAGTGCCGGTAAGTGCTTTCTGAAAGTTTTTGATAGATTCAAGTTGGCTTCACTTCGGAAAAGTCATTTTGCGCGGCAAACTTAAAGGCTACCCCCACAAAATATTGGATGCTATAGGTATTATCTCGTTGAGAATTGTGAAGCAGCAGATGTTTGACTTAATTTTTGCTCTTGTTCAAGGATTCGCTGGATGCGTTGTGCTAGGGCAGGAGATTTCGCTGTTATCCGTTTCATTCCGTCTTTATAACCATAGTTAGCAATTGTGTCCCGCGCCCAAAGTTCAAGGTCCTTTCGTTTTTGTTTCACAATTTCTTTGATACGCAACGAGGTTTCACTACAACAAGTACATTTTTTTTCGGGGGCAGCTGTCGGACGAGTAAAATCATCCGTATTCCTGTGTGCTGCTGTAGCGTCTTGTGTCACAGTCGAAATGCTCTCTGGGTCTTGCGTAGACTCGCTGCGAATTGATGTAGACTCGGCTGTTATGAAACGCGGAGGACGATGGTCAGTAATTAGATAAAGGGCACTTCCCAAGACGAAAATGGCGATAAAAATACCGTAATAGACTATTTTCATCTGTTACTCTCCTCCTATGGAGATATTAAATTTAACATTCACATTCCCGCCTTCTGCTTGGAAGTCCTTGAGTCCTTGGAATACTTCTAGCCTTTCCGATAATTGATTTATCGCTTCAGTCTCACCCGCGGGGAGGAGACTTAAAGAGGCTTCAGTCATGGCAATTGCATCATCAAGGGTCAAGGTGCCTTCATTTGAACGTCTAATGGTTTCAACCAGTGTTTCAATTTCAGGACGGTCTCCAAACATCTCTTGAAAGCGGTCCGTAAGTCGTTCGTAAGCATAATCTGGATCGGTTTCAAGAAAGTCGTTGTAATCTTGGCTGGTTGCTTTCACCTTTCCCCAGTCGATGCCGTCAACAGGTGATTCGGGTAATCCTTCCGGAAGTTCTATTGTAGAAAGGGAAAGTGGATCCAATTCCAAATCAAACTCAGATAGATCAGTTTCCTGAAACGACTGTTCTTCTGTTTCGACATCGGGTATTTCGGGGATTACGGGAAGTTCTTCTAAAACTTCAGGTTCAATTGTTACCGTACGGAGGGATTGCTCTGAGACTTCTTTTCTCGTTAATGCTCTTTGTTCCGAGGGTGCCGAGGGAACATCAAATTTTGGCGGCTGCGGAAGTTCTGCTACAAAACGTTGATAGTCCTGACGGAGATAAAAAAAGAGCCCACTACAAATTAGAATGATCAGGATTGCCCCTATACTTAATACTTTAATATAAAACTGCATCTTCATGGCAGTCTCCTTTTGTGATAATAAATGAAATATCATCACTATTGTGTAATAAACGTAGCTGGCATTTCATAAGTTTTCAAATTCTCGCCTTGTTGTTCAAGCAGTGTGCCCATCATCTCGATCTGCGGCATAGCGTTCTGATAAATTTCAAGCAATTCGGTATGTGCCGCAGTCCGCTTTTCAGGTGCCACATCCGTTAGCATCTGAAGATGCCATTCTGTGTAATGTTGCATATCCAAAAAGGTCCCTTTTCCATCAAGAACAAGGCGATTAGCGAGTTTGATCCATTTGTCCGTAAGCGGGTGTCCTCCGAAACGAAGTTTAGCGTACTCTGAGAGCTCAGCAATCGCGGCTTCCTGGTCCGTCTTGAGAAGTGAAAAGAATTCAAGATAATGCTTTTGAGCATCATCTGTTTCAGGATTGGTAGATGTAGCACTCTGTATATCCTTTTTGGCTGTAGGTTCTTGCTTTAGATTCATTAATTCTTCAGTAGGTGTGACACTTTGTTTGTCTACTACAGCGGGACGATCTGGCTCTGTTTCTTTCGTATGATTTCTCGTGCACCCAATAGTGAGCAGCAATAAACAGAAGAGATTAATAATAGTGAAAAATCGCATTGTTATCTCCATAGTTATTGGAAAGATGAGGCAACTACCAAGCCGGGCAAGTGCGTTTGCAATTTTCCGCTAACAGCTTGGGTTATTTATAATAAACTTTAGAATTAAACAGGACTTACGCAGCACCCTTTGCTGGCGAGGTTTGAAACCTCGCCAGCGGTATGCGGGCCGTAGATACTCATAGGAAATTGCGTAAGTCCTATTAAAGATTCATTGTGAAAAGACAAGATCAGAAAATCTCGTCAGCGGCAGGAAGCTTTTTCGCTTCTGCCTGCTATCGAAAGGTTTACTTCTTTTTTTAATTCACCATAATTTCACTAATGATCGTGCCAGAACCAATCGCAGACTATGCCTATATAATCGCTTCTTACTTCTAATCGACAATTCTCAATGTGTAGACGACCAGCTTCGGCTTCTGGTGGGAACACAGTAACCAACGATATTGGCATAAATCCCAGTACCAAAAGTGCTGCGATAGCAATTATCAAAATCTTTTTCCGCATTATGGATTCTCTTTTCTGAAAATGACAGAGTATGAAAGTGCGTTGATCGGTTCAAACTATTCTATCAGAAATACTTTTTCTAACATTCCTACAGGATAGCGTAGATAACACTTCTTGCGATCAAAAGCCATTTTCTATTCAACTTCTAATACATTCTAAATTTTAGTTTTTTTTTGTCAAGTGAATTTGAAAAAAATACGTGGTTTTGACGAAAAAGATCATTTTACATTGATTCTTTCTTCAAAGTTCGGTGAATATCCTATAAAATTCCTTCAGTCGGAAAATTGATTTTGCGGAAAGATAGAAAATAGAGAGAACAGTAGAGATTAGGAAGGATAGGGACGGGAGGCTACAACAAGAGAGGATCCCAATAAATTGGAACGAATGACAGGAAAAAAGGGGCGGATATGAAGGGCATCCACCCCCATATAGATAGAAAGTTAAACAGCGGCAGGACCTCTTTCACCTGTACGGATACGGATAGTTTCATCAATGGGCAGGACGAAGATTTTGCCATCGCCGATTTTGCCAGTCGAAGCCGCCTGTTGCACAGCTTCAACGACTTTATCAACGTTCTCTTCAGCGACAACAATTTCGATTTTTAACTTTGGGACAAATTCAATCGTGTATTCGCTACCGCGGTAGAGTTCGGTATGCCCACGGCTACGCCCGAAACCACGAACTTCACTGACTGTCATGCCCCGAACACCCACACTGCTGAGTGCCTCTTTGACCTCCTCCAATTTGAAGGGGCGGATAATACATTCTAGCTTTTTCATGCGGTTCTCCTTGCTAAAAGTGAATAGGGTTGTGTAGCAGCTTTTCCTATCAATCAGGGCTTGCAATCTGTGCCCTAAGGTTTACAAGTACGAGTGCTGTGGGCGGATATAGGAATCCGCCCTATAGAGTGATATTTCAAAACCTCTGTGAAAACACTTGATCCGCAACTCGCCTCCGATACAAAACTTAAAAGCACGAGTTGCGGGTCAAATCACGATCGTTGTGATAGCGCGCTTTCGAGTTCATACGACCTAAATGTCGTGATAGAGGAAGAATTCGTACGGATGCGGTCGCATGTTGATTGCATCGACCTCATTTTCACGTTTATAATCAATCCAAGTGTCCAAAACATCTTGGGTGAACACGTCGCCTTTGAGGAGATATTCGTGGTCTTCCTCCAAGGCATCCAAGGAATCGCCGAGGGACACAGGCGTGGACTCGATGTCCGCGAGTTCTTCGGGTTCAAGGTCATAGAGATCTTTGTCCAATGGGTCACCCGGATGGATGCGGTTCTGTATACCGTCAAGTCCTGCCAGGAGCAATGCGCTAAAGGCGAGGTAGGAATTACAGGACGGATCCGGTGTCCGGAATTCGATCCGTTTCCCCTTCTCACTCTTTGAGTAGACAGGAATACGGACACATGCGCTACGGTTCCGTTGCGAGTAGGCGATGTTCACGGGAGCTTCATACCCTGGGACCAACCGCTTATAAGAGTTGGTTGTTGGGGCAATGATTGCACAGAGCGAGCGTGCATGCGTGAGCAAGCCTCCAATATAATAGAGCGCATCCTCGCTGAGAAGTGAATATCCCTGTGGATCGTAGAAGATGTTCTTGCCGTTTTTCCAGAGACTTTGGTGGACGTGCATTCCGGAACCGTTGTCTTGGAAGAGGGGTTTCGGCATGAAAGTCGCGACGAGATTGTTTTCGCGCGCCACGTTCTTGATGATGTACTTATACAACGCCATCTTATCGCCAGTCGCGGTTAATTCACCAAATCGGATGTCGATTTCCCCTTGACCCGCGGTTCCCACTTCATGGTGGTGAACTTCCACATCAACACCTGCTTCCATCAACTTCAGACAGATTTCGGAACGGAGGTCTTGAAGTGTATCGGAAGGCGGTACTGGGAAGTAACCTTCTTTGTAACGCGGTTTGTAACCAAGGTTCGGGTTTTCTTCACGTCCCGAATTCCAGCTACCCTCAACAGAATCGACAGAATAGAACCCAGAATGTTGGTTCTGCCCGTAACGGATATCGTTCAGGAGATAGAATTCTGCTTCAGGACCCCAGTAGCTCGTATCCGCTATTCCAGTGGATTGGAGATACGCTTCTGCCTTCTGTGCGATATGTCGGACGTCGCGCGTATAGTTCTCCAACGTGATCGGATCTTTGATGTTACACGTGATGCTTAGCGTCGGCACCTTGCAGACTGGATCAATGAGGGCAGTCGATGGGTCGGGAAAGAGCAACATGTCGCTCTCGTTAATTGCCTGGAAACCACGGATACTTGAACCGTCAAAACCGCAACCTTCTTCAAACAGGTCTTCTGTCAACTCCTCTGCCATAAGCGAAAAATGTTGCCACATCCCCGGCAGATCCGTGAATTTCAGGTCGACTATCTTTATATCGTTGTCTTTTGCAAGTGCAACCACCTCACTTGGTGTCATTACATATCCTCCTAAGTTCGGCTAAGTTGAAACCGAAACTTGCTATCAAAAATCAAAACTTTCTCGATCCAAGGACCGAGACTACAATCTGATAAAACGGGGTCAGGAAAACGCGGCACAAAAGCCTTGATCGTCCTAAACCCGTTTCGATAACTCAGAAAAATGTCCTAACTCCGTCAACTGAACGTGCAACTCATACCACTTGACGAGTGTCTTACTGATTGGTTAAGCAAAATTTGTGCCAATCAACTGTAATCGGACAGGGGATAACATTCATTGACGAAAATAGGTTAATTCTCGTGTGAAATCACGAGACACAGAGGGCAAAGCGAGAGAGGGAGCCTGAACGTATTGCTGCCACGATTTTTTTCTTCATACCGATCATAAGCATTCCAAGATATTGCTAAATTATTAGGCATGGCATTGCCCGTTTTTTGCGCGCAGCTGCAGAGGCACGCCATCGCGATGATCGTGATCGCGTGGCCTCCGAGTCCCAACCCTAAAGATCACTGCTACCCAGAACGCGACCGTGAGGTCGCTCCTACGAAAATTCAACATCTTTGGCAAAACGGCTCGTCTCTGGACCGTCTTGTCCGGCGTATTTGTTCGCAGGTTTGAGTTGATACGGCACATGGGCACTCGAAGACAGCTGCGCAAATGTGAACGCACAGATCCGCATACCCGGATATAACTTGACCGGCATACGACCGAGATTCCCTAACTCCAACGTTGGAATGCCGATCCAACCCGGATCAAACAGTCCCGCAGTGCTATGGACGATAATACCGAGCCGTCCCAAACTACTTCTGCCTTCAAGCCGTGCCAGCACATCGTCTGCTAATTCAAGGGTTTCCTGCGTTGCCGCCAAGACAAACTCACCCGGCTGCATCGTGAAGGCGTCCCCATCAGGGACATCGACCCGCCGCATCAGGTCGTTGATATCAATCTCTGCACGTAGATCAATGTATGGGTATTTGCTATGTTCAAACACACGAAAGGTATTGCTCAATCTGAAGTCGATGGAGCAGCTACCGAGCTGTGTGTCCAAGTCGGGCGCAGGGGTGATTTTGATCTTCCCCTTCTTCATATAGTGGATAATATCTTTATCTGATAAGAACATTGTTTACTTCTACAACCTTCCCTACTGCTCTGGCAAAAAATCCTCTGGGGCGATACCACGATAGGCGTAGTCTAAAAGGTTCACAGGATGCATCGCTTTCATGGATAATCCATGCTTTTGGATCCCGAGTTGAATCTGGAGTAAGCAACCCGGATTCCCAGTCGCGATGATGTCCGCATCGGTTTCGGCGATATGCGTCATCTTGCGTTCTAAAATTTCCTGTGACAGTTCGGGTTGTGTGATGTTATAGATGCCAGCACTCCCGCAACACCATTCGGATTCGGTCAATTCAATCAACTCCAACCCAGGTATCGCTTGGAGAACCTTACGCGGTTGCGCTTGGACGCTTTGTCCATGAAGGAGATGGCACGGTTCATCGTAGGTAACGCGCCTTTCAATTTTTCCTCTCGGCGCGACCATCTCGATCTCTGCTAAAAATTCGCTGATGTCTCGCATCTTATGGCTGAAGCGTTCTGCTTTCTCCGCATAAGCCGCATCGTGTTCTAAAAGTGCCTCGTATTCCTTGAGCGTCGCACCACAGCCAGCGGAATTGATGATGATCGCGTCTAAGTTCTCCGTTTCAAATGCATCAATGTTCTGCTGAGCAAGAGATGAAGCGACATCTCGCACGCCGTTGTGGAGATGTAATGCACCGCAACACGTCTGTTGGCGCGGGGTAACCACTTCACAGCCATTTTGTGCTAACACCCGAATGGTTGCGACGTTCGTCTCAGTGAAGACTTGGTTCATGATACACCCGGGTATGAATCCGACGCGATATCGGGTTTCACCTTCCGCAGGTGTAATGTCGCGTATCGTGTATTTCAATTGCGGTGGTGGGATCTTCGGGAGTAATGATTCCATCTGCCCGAGTTGTCCCATCAGTTTCAGGATCCCCGTTTTTTGAACGAGCCATCGGATACCGAGTCGCTGGTAGAGCCACATCAATTCAAAGATCAGATCCAACCGTTCTTTATTCGGTAGAATTTGTTTAAAGACCAAGTTCGTCCAGAATCGGTAAGCTGCGGAGCGGGGGGCATTCTGTTCATAGATAGCGCGTGCCTGCTCAAGCAGTTCACCAAAGTGGACACCTGAAGGGCAGGCTGTTTCACACGCCCGACAGTCTAAGCACCTGTAGATGTATTCTGACCAGTCCTCGTTGAGCGGAGTGGCATCTTCATCCTTGAAGGCGCTCCCCATGAGATATAATCTACCCCTTGGTGAATCCGTTTCTAAACCTAATTCTCGATAGGTTGGGCAGGTTGGCAGACAGAGTCCGCAGTGTGTACAGGCATCCCACTTCTTCCAACTAAAGGACTCTACGCCGATAAGCGGTTGTGTTTGTTGATTCGACATATATTACGAAGTCGTGACCCCCTCGTTAAGGCTCCCAGAACGATACCCTTGCAGGTCGAGCGCGACATGCGTATATCCGAGTGTTTTGAAGTGCGAACTGATGTCGTGGCGCACGGTTTTTGAAAGCATCCGCGAAATCTCCTCCGCTTCGAGTTCAATACGGGCGAGATCGCCGTGGTGTCGGACACGGAATTGACGGATCCCTAAATCATAGAGAAATTGCTCGGCGGCATCTACCTGTCGCAGCAGTTCACGGGTGATACGCATGCCGTAAGGGAACCGTGAGGAGAGGCAGGCAAATGCAGGTTTGTCCCATGTTGGAAGGTCCCACACCTTTGAAATCTCGCGAATCTCTGCTTTGGTCAGATTGACATCAATCAAGGGTGCTTGGATGCCCATCTGTTTCGCAGCATCCATCCCTGGGCGATGGTCCCCGACATCGTCCGGGATTGCGCCGTAGACAATCGTTCCCACGTCGTATTTTTCAGCAATCGGACGTAACTTATCGAACAACTCCGTTTTGCAGAAAAAACACCGGTTCGTCGGGTTGCTCGCGTAGCCTTCCAATTCTAATTCTTGCGTGTGGACGGTTTCAAAGCGGATCCCGATCTGTTTGGCAATATCTTGCGCGGCTTTCATTTCTCGGATCGGATAGGAATCTGAAATGGCAGTAACGGCGAGAGCGTTCTTACCGAGGGCGTGTTGTGCCGCCTCTGCAAGAAACGTGCTATCAACACCGCCAGAAAATGCAACGATGACCTTCTCATACGCACGCAAGCACGCATAGAGGCCGTCCAATTTTGTTTGTAGGATAGATTCAAGTTTCTGTTTTGGCATAAACTGCTCAATATGGAACGGCACGACAGAGCGTGCCTATTACTTTTAAGAAGGGTGCTGAGCCTGTTGCAGTCTCAGTAGTTCATCGCCCAGCAGACGACGCTTCAATCCGCTGATCCGGTCAATAAAAAGTACACCATTGAGGTGGTCTATTTCGTGTAGCAGAACACGAGCGAGTAAGCCATCGGCTTCAATATGGATGGATTCACGCTCGGCATTAATCCCCTCAACGACAATTCGCTCTGGACGTTTCACATCAGCCGTTACATCCGGGATGCTGAGACATCCTTCCTCGGCAACAATTTCTCCCTCAGAACTGAGAATTTCGGGGTTAAACAGCACCAGCGGTTCATATACCTCATCCTCAACTTCACCGATGTTGACAATGAGAAGTCTCTTCAAAACACCGACTTGCGTTGCAGCGAGCCCAATCCCATTACCTGTAGCCTCGAGCGTCATCAACATCTGTTCAGCGAGTTGGCGTTCTGCTTCTGTAATCTCTGCAACCGGTTTGGCTCTTTTACGAAGGACTGGATCGCCATAATAGCGCAGCTGCAAGGGGGTTGTCTCACGCAGGATTAAGTTATCTTCTCCATTCACGTCCGAAGCATCGACGTTTCTGGGCTTTCTTTTACGTTTCGGCATGTGTTAGGAAGTTCTCCGTTTTTGGTGTATCTCCACGAAAACAACATTCAATTATGGTAGCACTTCTTGCAGATTCTGTCAAGCAAAAAGTTTTACTTATCAGAGGCATTCAGTTTTCAGCAGTCAGCCATCAGCGGTCAGAAGGCGAGGTTGGGGCAAAAGAGGCGTTGGGATTCGGAGGTCCTACGCAAAAAGGGAAATCACATCAAGGTGCTGGCATAAGGTAGAGATAGAAGCCTTCATCATCAACGATTGAACCTATGAATTCCGTTAAAAGATTAAGGTTATGCTGGGCAATCAGTTCTGGGTCTAAAGCGCGGTTCATGATAATAAGAATATCCTGAGAGGTCTGGGTCCGCAGGGTGTTTGCTTGCTCAATGACGTGCGTGTCCGGAATATCAACATCCGGCATGCGGACGTTATCCCATCTGACAAAAGAACCCGGACGATTGCCGTGTACATAATGAATTTCATCTTTTTCGAGGTATCCAACAATGGTGCTGGCGGCGTAATCTATCTCACCGACCATCTGCATATCTTGCATGTCGTTCGCGCTGATGTATTCAGCTACCTGTTTCCCGTATGAGAAGACGTGTCGATGCTCCAATACAATGGCGGTTATACCGCCGATGAAATGACAGATAAAGATGAAGGTAAAAAACGGGGAGAACAACCGTTGTGGTAATCCGTTGAGAATTTTGGATCGAAGGTCTATCTCAGGGCAGGCTTTATGAATCCAACCTGTCATTAGGAGTGTGATAAACAGGAATCCGTGGTGCCGCATGCTACCGTAATACTTGATGTAAAAAAAGGATAAAAGTCCAAACATCGCCACGAGATATATGAGGAGTGCAGTCGGACGCTTGAGGAATAACAACACGCCGCAAAGCATCAAAAGAAAACAGAACGGGATTTGAATGAATTGGAAGACGCGGTACGTTTCTAATTGGTGCTTGTTCCAAAAATTAAGTGAGAATTCGGGAATCGGGAGAAAAGCACGAGAAATGAGATGAATCACCTTACTGAACTCTTCCGATTCATAGGCAAACTTCCATTCCACAGCGAACCCTGTATCGGGTGGAGGCATGACTTGTAAAACCGAGGTCGTAATACCGATGCCAATGAGAACGAACCCGATCCAAACGGCTCGTTTATCTTTTTCAGTCTCGCTTTCTTGGATAAAGGGGGTTAGGCGGCAACAGTGACAGACATATTCGCAGCAGAGCGCGACGCCTACGGCTATCGTGAGAATTAAGGCATGGACACTCGTATGTGCAAGCAGAAATAGCACGCAACCCATGGAAATAAAGCGTTTGTAACGCTCCTTGAAAAGGAGGCAGAGGACCGTGATTAGCAGAAGTCCGAGCGCATAGTTTCTCGCGAGAACCGCGTATTCATAGACGACGAAGTAACCGAAACAGAAAAGGAATTTCTGGAGAAGGTTGAAAGGGGCGTAACGAACGAAAAGGTAAACGGTAACCCCCGCAATCAGGAGGTGGAACACCTGCATAATGACAGGCGAGTGTGTGATGCGGGTGAGTGGCATGAGACACAGATGCCACAACCCCGGGTGCCCCTCATATTTGAGATGTGAGAAAAGCTCGAAGACGGAGCCACTGTCACGGGCGAGGAGCCATGCCTGAATCTCGTCGCGCCACATTTCATGATGACTGGCGGTAAATGCGCTTACGCCAAGGAAAAGAAACGCCAATCCCAAAGCGTAGTGTTTATCCTTTATCTGCATCGGTCATCACCGTTCTTTGATTATCGGTTCACTGGATCGTGAGACTTGAAATCGGCAGCCATAAACCACCCGTACTCTTGGCAATGAACTTCTGAAACGGTTCATCGCGTCCGATAACATCTACCTTGATTTTAGCAGTTTTCATCTTTACCATCACATCTATTGAAGAGTACGCGCCGCTAACATATTCGTCTGTGACAAATATGAAATGGATCTCTGCGTCTTGACGGAATGTAACCTCATCGGCGGCTCGAATGAGTGCGTCCAAACCGTTCTCGTCTCCGCGGAATTTCAGTTGTGCCAATACCTTCTTAATCTGAGAAATTGAACGCATTTGAGGGATCACCTCAAAGTCCAAACCGAGTAAGCCATACCCTGTTCCAGCTCGGAAGGTAACGATGCCGATAGTGAAGTCGATATTCGCGTTGTCGAAGAGATCTGTCATAGAACTGAGATGCTCACGCACTGCGGCAACATCATTTTTCATACTCCCACTGCCATCAATAACAAACACGATGTCGACGAGATCAGTCCCTCGGTTTGCGACGATATGTTTTCCTACTTTGGTAAGTGCCAAATCGGGAAGCGTGAGTCCGCCAATATCGGAGGCGGGTTGCTCACGCGTCCCACCTAAAAAACCACGAGTGGCACCGCCAGCTTTTCCGTGACCTGATATACGTGAACCCAATCCACTTCCGCCACCACTGCTGCCGGATCCTGATACAGGTTTAGCCTGTAACCTCTTTCCGTAGCTCTGTTCTCCTGGCAGAGCGGCGGCAAGTTCGGGGGTTTGCAGTTCGATGGTGGCATCTTGATGCGATACGGGAGCTGCTGCGGTTTGAAACGCAGGAGGGTGGACCTCGACTGTTTCCATCTGTTGCATGTTTTCAGGAACTGTAGAAGGTTGTAGTGGCACGTGGCGAAGCCTTTTCAAGGGACGCGCGGAACTCCGCAATCGAATCTTGATGATGTCAAACTCCGTAACCGGTTTGGGCTGCCAATCGAGTCTTTGACGATATAAGGTCCCAAGTAGCATCATCAGGAGAATGTGAAGCCCGATAGAAATGAGAAGGGCATTGGGGATGTTTTTCCTAAAGAGGACCTTCATTTTCGGTTTACCTGCCTTGATGGTGTATTCAGGTACTGTCGGTGAGTCCAAAGATTATTATAGCACTGTATATACAGTTATTTCAACAAAAGAAAAAATTACCCGAATTTAGGACGGATTCTATAGGTAAGTTGCTTCAGTCCTATGGTCCCTTAATGTGTTGTGATTCGTTTGGTTTTTCTTCAAAAATGGACGTTCGATTGGAGTGCCTAAGGTAAGCTTGCAGTCTCACCGGCGGGGACAAGGCGTATGGGTAAGGCTAAAATTGGTGCGGTTCTGGTGGATTGTGAGAAAAGTATTGACGAAAATTTTGAAATTTGGTATCATATAAATACTCAATAAAAAGGGAGTTTCGGTGTATCCAGCAACCGAGTCTGGTTTTAAAGAATTCAATATTTTGCTACGACTCTCCGCGTCCTGCTGTCACTACTGAAAAAACTAAAATGAAGCACTACGGCTTAACACTAAATCTCAAAAACGATCCGTCTGTTATTGAAAAATATAAAGCATATCACCGAGATGCATGGCCCGAAGTCATTGATGCCCTGAAAACAGTTGGTATCACGAAGATGAATATCTACCTCATTGGATGCCGTCTGTTTATGGCAATGGAAACGATTGATACCTTTGATATAGAACGCGATTTTCCGCGCTATCTCGAAGAGAACCCGAAGTGCAAAGCTTGGGATGAGTTGATGAGGACCTTCCAAGAACCCGTAACGGAGGCACAGCCAGACGAATGGTGGGCACAGATGGAGCCTGTCTTTGAATTATAACGCGAATATGAATATATCCTCTTCGATGCCTACGACTTTTCTATCGGTCGGTCACTTCTGTTATGATGTCTCGCCAAACGGTTATATCCTGGGTGGATCTGCTGCGTACTCAACACTCACTGCGCGAAACCTTGGGCACCGGGCTCGAGCGGTTACAGCTGTTGGCTCGGACTTTGATCGGAAAAATCCACTTTTGGAAGGCATAAAGACAGTCTATCATGAATCTCCTGAGACAACAATCTTTGATAACCAATACGACGCGAAAGGACGCAGACAGCAATTTATCCTTGGGAGCGCACAGCAATTAAAGGGAAGCGACATTCCTCTCGAATGGCAGACGAGTAATATAGCCTACTTGTGTCCAATTGCAGATGAGGTTTCTGCTGAGGTCGTTCACTGTTTCAGCGACGAAACGTTAATAGGTGCAACGCCGCAAGGCTGGCTCCGACAGTGGGATGCCAGCGGTAGGGTTGAGGCAAAGCGATGGGAAACAGCGAAGGACATCTTGCCGCATATTGATATATTAATCCTCAGTGATGAAGATCTCCGTCGTTATCCGGATGAACTTGAAAAATACATCGGGCTAACTTCAATCGTTGTCCTGACACAGGGCGCGCACGGTGCAACCCTCTTTCAAAATGGGACGCAGCTGAAATCCGCCGCTTATTCCGTTACAGAGGTGGATCCAACGGGTGCTGGTGATGTCTTCGCGACCGCCTTTTTGATTAGCTATTATCAAAGTCGTTCTGTCAAGGACGCACTGAACTTCGCACACTGTGTCGCATCTTTCGCTGTAGAAGGGGTTGGTACCTCTTGTATACCGAAACTTCCAGAGGTCATGTTGAGATTACAGACGTAGTTCGCGAACGTTAGGGGGTCCTAATTTCGGGGATAACCTGCAGGAAAGATATCAGGATTCATAGCGCGCTTTTAAAATAATAAATGCTTTCATGAAGAGAGAAAACTATGGCAATTACCTACGACTTCATTGTATACAGCAGTAGAACATCGACATCAGAGTGGATCCTCGGGATGAAGGCTGTTCACGGAGAGGTGCCACTGGATATCGTCATACCTGACGAGTATGCGACATCGGATCCTGAAAATCCCGAAGTCGTCGGCGTTTTAACGACCGAAGGGATGGAACGCGAGAGCACCGATGGGTTAGAACTTTACCGATACCTCCGGCAGCTGAATCCAAAGAAAAATAACTCATTCGGATACAATGAGGTAGTGATTCGAAATATACATGCCCGTCTTAGTGCTCTGAAGGTGAATGAGGAGATACGCGTGCAAGTTACATACAGTGAGCGGAGAGAAACTTATACCCAGTTTTCATATCATATTAAGTTAATAGGTATTTTTGGAGGTGCAGACGCATCCGAGTTGGTGAACCAAACGGATGAAATCGCTACACCATTTTCACCAGAGAAGACCCCGCCGCTTCAGGAGCAAATCAATTTTACGAATTCCGGACAGCCGGTTTATAAAACAACCAATACCTTAGAAAAATTAATAAGTTTTACGCAAAATCTCCAAAAAGAGTTGACACAGGCGCGCAGAGAAATCGCCGATATGTCAGATAAAATTCGGCAACTCGAAGAGGAACAAAAGCAGATTGAAGACGAGCGACGCAGATTTAGTGAAACCCAGAATCTGATTGGAGAGATTTTTGACCGACTCAACCGATTGGAGCGTTTCGATTCACGAATTCAGGGTCTTGAGGAAGACCGGTATCAACTTCATAATCTTCAGCAAACCTTGCGGAAATTCCTCTCAGCGTTACATCAACAAGTCCGGATATCCCTTCAAGAATACACCGATACGCCAGAGGACGAGTTAGACGAACGCTCTTGAAAGTATTCCTATTAGGACGAAAAAGGAGAACACCCTTATGATGAAATTAGGGACGATGTCTCTGAATGTGAGAAATACGACTGCTGCTGCTTTCGCACAAATCGTATACGATCTCGGTTTCGATGTTATTGAGTTACATTCAAGCGCGTTTGAATCCACCGATGCAAACTATCTGCGGGACCTCAAGAAAGATCTCGCGCGGAAAGGATTACCCTTAGGTTATATCGGGGTTAGCAACAACTTTGGGCGTCCTGTTGCTGAACATCCCGAACAAATCGCGCTCATCAAGCAGTGGATTGATGTCGCCGCTTTTATGAGTTGCCCCATTGTTCGAGTCTTTGCTGCCTATGTTCCTGACGACTGTGATGATGAAGATACTTTGTGGCCACCGATGATTGAAGCCTTCAAGGAGGTCGCTGAATACGGCTATGAAGCAGGAATCCTCGTCGGGCTACAGAATCACAACCACAACAACGTTACACGCGATGGTGCTGCTGTTTTACGCGCACTGAATGAAACCGATCACCCCTATTTCACACATATCTTAGACACCGGACAGTATGCAGGATCCCCCGGTGCAAGTGGGCATCGAGGTTCTTCACATCCGGGGTACGACTGCTACGCAAGTATTGAGCAGACAGCACCGCACGCCGTCTATGTCCGTACGAAGTTTTATCAGATTGATAGCGGTGTCGAGGAATGGTTGGATTACCCTCGTGTTTTGGATATTCTGCGTGGGGTTGACTATAACGGATGTCTCTCGATTGTTTATGAAGGTGAATCGGATCCTGTTGACTCCATGCGTAAGGCAAGAAGTTATCTGGAATCCTTGTTGTAAGCGGACTACGCTGTAGAGGGAGCGAAGAAATGAAAACGCGTGCTGCTGTTATGTATGAACATAACCAACCCGTTGTCGTTGAGGAGCTTGAATTAGATGACCCGAAGGAAAACGAAGTCCTCGTTCGGACCGCTGCGAGTGGTGTCTGTCATTCCGATCTATCCGTAGTAACCGGGACCATCTACTACGATGCCGCTGTCGCACTTGGACACGAAGGGGCTGGCGTGATTGAGCACGTTGGCAAGGATGTAACTGGTTTCCATCCGGGCGATCCGGTGATTTTGTCTTTTGTGAGTTATTGTGGCAGTTGTCGGATGTGTCAGATGGAACGGGTCTGTCTGTGCGAAAGTTATGATGTGCCTCGCGGATTTCTATTGGATGGCACTTACCGTCTCCACAACAGTTCAGGGGATGGAATTCTTCAGATGGCGCGGATCGCAACGATGTCGGAGTACATGGTTGTGCCAGAACAGAATCTCGTCAAAATTGAACCACATTATTCGTTAGAGCAAGCCGCTCTCGTGGGATGTGGTGTGACGACAGGTGTCGGGGCAGTGCTTAACACGGCAAAGGTTGAACCCGGCAGCACCGTAGCTGTTATCGGTACCGGTGGTGTCGGTCTGAACGCTATCCAAGGTGCTGTCCTCGCGCAAGCAGAACGAATTATCGCTGTCGATATTGCGGAGAAGAAACTCAACTTTGCGAAAAAATTCGGCGCAACCGATGTCGTTAACGCCGCTGAAAATGATCCGGTTGAAGCCGTTCGTGAGTTAACAGATGGCTTGGGTGTGGATTACGCATTTGAGGTCATCGGGAATCCGAAAACGATTGTACAGGCGTATGATATGGTCCGACCTGCAGGAAGTGCCGTCATTGTAGGTATGGCACATCATGAGTCCGAATTCAGCATTCCAGCGCAACGCTTCGTCTCGAGTGAGAAACGGTTAATCGGTTCATTTTATGGATCCTGCCAACCACGGGTGGATATGCCGAGGCTTCTGAGTCTATATGCGGAAGGCACATTGAAACTCGATGAACTCATTACACGTCACTATCGACTTGAGCAGATTAATGAGGCTTTTGCGGATATGGAAGCCGGAGAAAACGCTCGTGGGGTTATTGTTTTCAATTAATCCTGTAGGTTGTGTTGGATGCAGTAAAGCGCAACAAGTCATATTCTGAGATAGACTCTGGTTTTCAATAATTGGTGTTTTTGTAAGAAATCTCTTTAACCGAAAACTGATAACTGAAAACCGAGAACTGATATATGAAATCTATACACACAGCGGTTCGCGACCAGTTTAGCCAACATGCTGACTACTACGCCCAGAGTAGTACCCATGCCAAAGGGAATACGCTAAACGTACTCCTCGACTTTGCAGACCCTAAAGGCACAGAACAGACCTTAGACATCGCTACTGGAACTGGGTTTACGGCGTTCGCACTTGCCCCGAAAGTTGCACAGGTCGTGGCGACGGATCTTACCCCGGAAATGGTCGAGAAGGCGGTTGAACTCGCACAAGAACAAGCCATAAAAAATATAGCGTTTTCTGTCGCTGCTGCCGAGGCATTGCCGTTTAGTGATGCTTCGTTGGATTTAGTAACTTGTCGAATTGCACCCCATCACTTTCAGGATGTGCGGGCATTCTTAAGCGAGGTTCATCGGGTTTTACGGACAGATGGACTTTTCTGCATGACGGATTCTGTCTCACCGGAATCAGAGAAATTGAGAGCGTGGCAGAACCGCGTCGAGAGACTCCGAGATAACTCGCATGTGTATGGTTATCCACCCTCGCAATGGGATGCAATGATTACGGATGCTGGATTTTCACTTGAAAGGACAGCACATGCCCGAAATGCACAGATGTCATTTCTTTGGTGGGTACGTCCAGAGAAAAACCCGCCCGAGCTCGTGCAGGAGATTCGTGATGCGTTTGCGCAACTCTCGCCTGATGAAGCACGAGAGCATTACACTGTCTGCCCAGACGGTGATGACTTCTATTTTTCCTGGCCCACGTACACCGTTAAAGCAAGACACAAATAGGACGTTACGACATCTGAAATTGTTGTTAGATTCGCTTTGACCGAAGCACACGCCACTACATGTAGGTGTTTCCAGCGTAACTGGCATTCACTCCTACCTTTTTTCCTTCCATGACCTTTTCGCTTTATTGGCAAAGGGACCTTACAAGAAATTCTCAATCTCAGAAGGAGTTGGCAGGGCAGGAATTACGCCGACCTTCTGGGTTGCCAACGCTCCTGCGGCATTTGCATATCGCATAATGGCATCAAGCTGCACCTTTTCAAGCGATCTAAGGTCTGCATGCTGCATCAGTTGGGTGAGCATCGCAGCGACGAAGGCGTCTCCCGCACCGAGGGTGTCCACAACATCCACCGCAAAACCATCAACATAGCCTTCAGCGGAACCGTTCGTGTAATAACATCCGCGTTCACCTAACGTGACAACGATCAATTTTGCACCGAGCCCAAGG
Source organism: Candidatus Poribacteria bacterium (assembly GCA_021295715.1). Lineage (NCBI taxonomy): Bacteria > Candidatus Poribacteria > Candidatus Poribacteria bacterium. Next base: position 26,336 of record JAGWBV010000026.1, read on the forward strand.
ATACGGTCAATCCCATTTGCCAATTCGACATCGTCCGTAATAAATTCCCACTCTTCTTCCGAAATTTTGACGATATCTGCGTAAGGCATCACTTCCCAGATCCAGTGCTTGGCATCATTCTCCTCATCCCAGAGCATCAACCGTAAATTCGGATCGTAAGAGAGCGTCGCACCACCCGCTTTTGCAGACTGGATTGCGTGAAGGGTCGCCTCTCGGCTCGGCGAATGGCTGAGGCTGACAGAGCCGTAGTGGAAGAGTTCCGCCGATTGAACATAGTTAGCGTCGATTTCATCAGGAGAGAGTTGGATGTCGGCACCTGGATGTCGATAGAAGGTGATGTCTTTCATACCATCAGATCGCGTGGCAACGAAGGCTAAGGTCGTGCGAGACCCTTCACCTGCGATGAGGTAGTCGGTATTAACACTGTTCTGTTGGAGCGTTTCGCGTAAGAAATCGCCGAACGCGTCTGCACCGACTTTACCGATAAACCCAGCATCCATGCCGAGTTTCGCTAAACCGACGGCAACGTTAGCAGGAGCACCCCCTGGGGCTTTCACAAATCCTGGGGCTTCTGTGAGTGTCACATCAGGGGTTGTGGAGACAAAGTCGATAAGGAGTTCACCGATACATAAAGCTTTTGGCATAGTGGATTGTTCCTTCAAAATGTAGTGCGTAGGTCTTGCGCCTGTCCCGTCTGTGCGGATCGGTATCCCGCATCGAAAATTTCTATCACATGTCGAGCATGCTCCGCCGTGACGATCGTCGGTTTATCTTCACGAATCCAATCCACTAACTGCATAATATCCTCATAGACGTGCGATTCCTGAATGCTACGATGCGGTCCCACAACATGTGGGAGTTCTCCGTCTGGTGCATCAATGAGGTTTCCATTCAGCAAATTGCCTTCAATCGTGCCACTGGTGCCGTGAATTGCCAGCCTACCCCTGACGACGGAGCCAGCGGCGGCACCATAGACAAAGCCGTAGAACGCCTCGCCGAAGTCAAGGAGAATAAAGGTGTTGTCGTCCATGTCGCATGGGAGCATCTCGCCTCGGAATTCGCGTTCCTTGAGGCGAACACCCGAGAACGCCGTTACACGTTTCGCAGGTCCGAGGATACCGGTCAACGTATGCAAGCCGTAAACAGTCATGTCATAGAGCGGTCCGCCACCCGGTTTACGGAAATACCACGCTGGATTGATGTTGGAGAGCGGATCGTCTCCCTGTCGAACGGATTCGTTTTCATGGTATCTTCCGAAAGCAGATCCAGCCGCTGCCCATGTCAACGTTCCGATCACACCATCAGCAATAAGACTACGGATTTCTTGATGGATCGGGCGGAGCATCTCCCCAGGGGAAGCCACTAATTTCACGCCTCTACGTGCCGCCGATTCAATCAGGTCATCCGCCTCATCGACGGTAGTTGTCATTGTTTTATTGAAATGCGCGTGAAGACCGTGTTCAATCGCGAGTTTCCCCTGCTCATAATGCAAGCCGATAGGCGATGCGATACTGACCGCATCTACATGTCCGTCTGCTAAGAGTGCCTCATAAGTTTCATACGCATACGGGACGTTGAATTTTTCAGATGCCGCTTGCGCTCTACCGGGAACAGGGTCACAAACAGCCGTTACCTGTAATCTATCTTGGACATCGTCCTGGGTGAGATGCGGAAGGATACCCCGCACGGAGATGCTCCCTACACCGACAACCCCGATGCGTACTCTATCACTCGTTGACATAATATTTCCTCCAATTTTGGCTTTCGGCAAATTAGTTGTCAGCCGTCGACTTTCAGCTTTCAGCAAGAACGGGGTATACTTATAGTAAAGTCGAAAAATATGTAGACAGTTGCGCAGCGAAACATCCCTCCGTCGCTGGCGAGGATTGTATCCTCGCCTCTTTAGAGTGTCTCATTAATTCTAAACTTTACTATAAACGAAAATCTCTTAAAACTGACTGCTGACGGCTGATTGCCAACGGCTATTCTACTATCGCCACGATGTCTCGTGTTGCCACCCGACAGCATTTTTCAGTTTATCGCAATTGATAAACGACTGATGTCCCTCAAGTGCTCTGACCTTCGGAAGAAATTCGGGTTTAAAACGCTCAACCAATTCTTGGGAGGGTTCTAAGGCTGAAGTGTCATCGGCGTTCAGAAAATAGACATTGTGGGGTGGCAGTGTGTCCACTTTTTCCATAATCAGGCGGTGTGCACTCGCGACGTCTTCACTGCCTACCCAACACCAGAGCCACGGGGTCCACGCGGTTGTCGGTTTGGCATTCTCTGCCATCTGTCTCCTCCGTTCTTCTGGGCTGATACCGGCAGGGCGTGTAACATAGGTTCGGATGCCATAGGCACGAGTATAACTCGCCAAGAGATCTTCGCCACACCGTTTAGAGAAACTGTAGGAATCTTCAGGATAGCAGGGGTGTTCTTCATCTAAGGGTAGGTAATCTATTGGGATATGGGTCTTACTAATTCGGAAGCCGTGTCCTAACGCACAATTGCTGCCGGACATCACAACCGTGTGGACATCTGCCTCAATTGCCGCTTGCATGAGGTAGTAAGTGCCGAGCATATTCGTTTTGAAGGTGGCATCAAAAGGTATGTCTTGCTCAGCGGCACGGGCACGTAAATCTGGATGGTCAACAGGACCCGGTTGTGCACCGAGGTGTTGGATTGCGTCGACACCTTCAACAGCACGCTGGCAGTCCTCGAAGTTGTTTAGGTCGCCTTGAATAAAAGGGAGGTGTGAGAATTCCGCGGGCGGTGTTCTACGCGACATCAGCACTAATGCGTGTTGATCCGCCAATTCTCGGATCACAAACTCGCCGAGCCTACCGCTCGCCCCAGTTATCAATATTTTCATTTTTTAATTATTCCTTTCGGAGAGGTAACGTGATTTGAAACTTCAGATTGTCGCGTTGGAGTTGAAGAAACTCCCAATCAAAACACCCCACTTCGTTACGGACTATGTTTTGTTGCTGTTTTAACGCAAGTTGTCATCTTTGTAGCATAACCTGTATGAAGATTAATTTTTTAATTCGGTAATACTTGTATTTTCCAAGCCGGGTAGGTGCGGTTTCCTAACCGCACCGGATATAGTTATGGTAGATTTTAGAGTTGCCTACTTTTTCATAATGCCGTGTTGGTTTCAATCTCGTAATCGAGAATCTTCTAATTTCAACGCTATCATCATAGATTCTATAAAACCAGAACCTATGAATAGTTTCAATCTCGTAATCGAGAATCTTCTAATTTCAACACCCTCTGGACAAGTTGCAAGAGTGGAAGTAAAACAAGTTTCAATCTCGTAATCGAGAATCTTCTAATTTCAACGAAAAATTTGGTGAGGCGTTTGTAGCAAGGCAGACAGGTTTCAATCTCGTAATCGAGAATCTTCTAATTTCAACGCTAACCTGAAAAAATCGGCATGGCGTATCACTTTACCGTTTCAATCTCGTAATCGAGAATCTTCTAATTTCAACGTCAACTTATTTCCGTATACGTGTAGATACTTGTTAGGTGTAGTTTCAATCTCGTAATCGAGAATCTTCTAATTTCAACTGAAGGGACTCCCTGTCTCGTTGCGATCGTAGATGCTGTTTCAATCTCGTAATCGAGAATCTTCTAATTTCAACGAAAAAATCTACGATGTTCCTCGTCCATGAACTCAGTTCCGTTTCAATCTCGTAATCGAGAATCTTCTAATTTCAACTCTATTATCCTTGCCCATAACCACCCAAGCGGCGACCGTTTCAATCTCGTAATCGAGAATCTTCTAATTTCAACTTTGTAAATTTCCTTGTCAGGTGCGCGTATTCTTACGTTTCAATCTCGTAATCGAGAATCTTCTAATTTCAACGCTATAAGCACAACGAGATTATAGCGTGTGGAAACTGGTTTCAATCTCGTAATCGAGAATCTTCTAATTTCAACAAAGACATATAAAATAAAAAAAAATATATAAACAAC
>JAGWBV010000026.1:30404-30924 GCA_021295715.1 Candidatus Poribacteria bacterium
TTTCTTGATGATCGGTGTTCTGTTTCGTTTCAATCTCGTAATCGAGAATCTTCTAATTTCAACGGTGAACACGGACGGCTGTCCCGTTCTTGAGTCTTGTTTCAATCTCGTAATCGAGAATCTTCTAATTTCAACTTCATCATATTCTCCTTATGTGCGGGATTAACGCTCCGTTTCAATCTCGTAATCGAGAATCTTCTAATTTCAACTCGCTCCAATTATCATTCCCAAACTGTAGCCCTGCAATGTTTCAATCTCGTAATCGAGAATCTTCTAATTTCAACATACCCCTTTAGATGTATCTCAATTAAGTCAAGTCAATCAAAGAGTTTCAATCTCGTAATCGAGAATCTTCTAATTTCAACGAACGTATCATAAACCTTTCTTCTTAATACACGTTCTGTTTCAATCTCGTAATCGAGAATCTTCTAATTTCAACTTTGACATATAATCTCTACGTTGCTCTACATCAGCGTGTCGTTTCAATCTCGTAATCGAGAATCTTCTAATTTCAACAATA
>JAGWBV010000026.1:31363-32277 GCA_021295715.1 Candidatus Poribacteria bacterium
CTGTTTCAATCTCGTAATCGAGAATCTTCTAATTTCAACGATCTCGTCAGGTCTCAGGCTATATCCTTTAACACTGTTTCAATCTCGTAATCGAGAATCTTCTAATTTCAACTCTGCATGCGGGGGTTGCGAAGGTGTCATCTCTGCGGAGTTTCAATCTCGTAATCGAGAATCTTCTAATTTCAACTCTACAGTGCAATTTATGACGAGAGACGGATTGAGCCTTGTTTCAATCTCGTAATCGAGAATCTTCTAATTTCAACTCTGCCAATCAGAGATTTGTTTTCATCTGTCACTATTAGTTTCAATCTCGTAATCGAGAATCTTCTAATTTCAACTCTCTATCCATGATAAATACCTCTATATTACGAGCAAGGTTTCAATCTCGTAATCGAGAATCTTCTAATTTCAACGAGAATACAAAGGTTGTGGGCAACGCTCGTATGGCAGCGGTTTCAATCTCGTAATCGAGAATCTTCTAATTTCAACCAGGCAGATAACTCAAATCAAGCTTAGCAACACCATTCTGCGTTTCAATCTCGTAATCGAGAATCTTCTAATTTCAACAACATCGTTTCAATCTCGTAATCGAGAATCTTCTAATTTCAACCTACAAGCAGCATGTTTCAGAGATGCTTAACTATGTGAGTTTCAATCTCGTAATCGAGAATCTTCTAATTTCAACTTATCGCATGTTTTGTGAAATGTGCGATGCTATCAGTTTCAATCTCGTAATCGAGAATCTTCTAATTTCAACTTATTATGGCAGATACGAGACAAAAAATACAAAGTATAAGAGTTTCAATCTCGTAATCGAGAATCTTCTAATTTCAACTCAACTAAAATACTTGGAATATCTTCGCAACAATGCCGGCAGTTTCAATCTCGTAATCGAGAATCTTCTAATTTCAACT
>JAGWBV010000026.1:32511-33036 GCA_021295715.1 Candidatus Poribacteria bacterium
TCGTTTCAATCTCGTAATCGAGAATCTTCTAATTTCAACAATCGGGGCGCGGGTGATGAGGAGTTTGCCTTCACTGGTTTCAATCTCGTAATCGAGAATCTTCTAATTTCAACTCTACCATCATCACCATATGAAATATACCACTATCGTTTCAATCTCGTAATCGAGAATCTTCTAATTTCAACTGTATCACCCTTATCCCCACAAACACCTTTGTCTCGTTTCAATCTCGTAATCGAGAATCTTCTAATTTCAACTGCCAGCCAAAATCACTGACTTACCTACTTTCACTGGGTTTCAATCTCGTAATCGAGAATCTTCTAATTTCAACTGCAAGAACGCTCTCAATTGTCCGTTGCATTGCTAACAAGTGTTTCAATCTCGTAATCGAGAATCTTCTAATTTCAACATTTAGGGCAAAAAAACACGATTTCCGTTCATTTTTACTTGTTTCAATCTCGTAATCGAGAATCTTCTAATTTCAACAATAACCGTCATTGACGGCTTCGATAGCCTTGTCAATGT
>JAGWBV010000027.1 GCA_021295715.1 Candidatus Poribacteria bacterium
CCTCGATTGTATCGGGCGCGCCGAGGCGCATGGTGATGCCCGTGACATCATAGCCAGCGTCTACCATCATAGCAGCAGTGACGGAACTGTCTACGCCACCGCTCATTGCGACGAGAATCTTTCTCATTTTCTCTACCGATTGCTCTTTAATTTACCCCATGTCGTTGTGAGCTTGTCCGTTGCGTCCACAGCAGCCGCTTCGGTACCAGGCGTTAGGAATACCCAGTACATAGGAGCCAAGTTCGCAGGGGCATCGTTGTTCCCACCGAGAGATATGTCGCCTGCGGAAAACTCCTTGTTCCGAAGGACGAAAATATCGGTATCCTCTTCATTGGTTTGGACTAAATAATCAGGTTGCTCTTCCCATCCTTCACCGTCTGAAGCCCATTTCGGCGGACTCCCCCATCTTTGATCAGCAGCCAGCCAAACAACCACAGAAACGTCAACTGTAAATGTGATGAAATCAGCACCCTTAGAGCCTTCATCGTCCATTGCCGTCATGATAAACGTCGCGCCTTCGAGCTCTTTTGACATATCCTTGACGAAATAATCCCTATCAATGAGATAGACGCTACCTATCTCAAGACCTTCCTCACCCACAACGTAATCACCGACAACGCTCCTCGATTCGAGGTCAACGACTTCTATATCCTGTGCTTGAGCTTTAGGCAGATAAAAAGATGCCAAGATAAAACACGAGAAAATTAAACACGCCAATTTTTTGATATACATGAATACATTTCTCCTTTTTTCAGAAATTTGGTGCAAAGCACGATACCAATTTTACTTAATTATACCACATAAAAGCCCCTTTGTCAGGGAAATCGATATTCTACCAGAGGCATTCAAACTTTCGGCAGAGGTAGAAAACCTCGCCTACTGAGAGTCGGATAATTGATGTTAGCGAGGTAGATAACAGACTTGAAACCCGGACTGTGGTTGTCTTTGGCGGCGGGAGGTTCTTCAACAGGTCCCAGTGCACTGCTGAGTCGGTAGATGTCATCGTCGTGAAGGGACTGTCGGCGAAAGAGAAGAAGTGCATGCTTCTGGACAGCCAATAAGATGGCTTCCGCCATATCCTCATCGATCTGCGTTAGGTCTACGCTCAGGACTTCAGAACCGAAGTTTTCTGATAAGGGTCTGGTTTGAAAGTCCATGAGAGTCTATACTTATTATGATTAGGATAGGATAAAGAATCAACCGATCTGCCAATCCTCTTTTCCGGCGTAGCGATCATCGTACACATCTTCATTGAGCTCCAACCCAAGTCCGGGGGTATCTGGGACGGTGAACGTTCCACCGGTGAAGGCATAGTTAGAGGTATCAATTACATCGCTCGTGAGGGTTGCGACTTCGCCGTAGAGGAAATGGGGAATCGTTTTGCCGAATTGGAGACTGAGGTAGAAACCGAGCAGAGAACCCCAGTTATGGGGTGCGCACCGGACACCGTGTGCGGCAGCCATATCAGCAAGTCGCCGCCAGCCAGTAACACCGAGTCCTTTCATATCGTGCTGAATGACATCAATAACACCCGCTTCAAAGAACGGATCATAGAATTCAAGGGGGTCCCGCGTTCGGGTTTCGCCATCGGCGATGAAGGTTTTCAATCCCTTTTCTTGGATGAAGGCTTTGAGGTTTCGGTACAATTCAACTTCTTCCTCAAACATCTCTTCTATCCAAAAGACATCACAATTACTTGTCTCGTTCAGAAAAGTGATGACTTCATCGTAGGTGTAGCCGTTGTTTGCATCGACGAGAATATTGAAACCGTCGCCTGCTGTGCTACGGGCAAGTTGAACGAGTTCTATGTCTCGTTGCAGTCCCGCCTTGCGTTCCATGAGATAACTACCGCGTCCGATTTTCATTTTGCATGCGGTAAACCCGTTGGCGAGACTGCTTTTAACATCATTCTCGATTCGTTGAAGCCCTTCGGCTTTTGTCTCATACAGGAGATCGTTGAAATAGATGGTGCTATCGTATGCGGGCAATCCGTTTGAAAAAACATCGCCACCAATGAGCTGATAGGCTGGTTTCTCAAGAATTTTGCCGATTGTATCCCAGAGGGCATTTTCAAGCCCGCGAAATTCCTCAACAACCCCGTCTTCAGGGTTTAAGAGGTCAAACGGGTTTTGATTGAGAACACCTTCCGCATTTTCAGCGGTTGTTGTTCCCCAACTGCCAGTTCCCCAACCGAGTGTGCCATCGTTGGTATGGATGCGAATAATACGTTCGTTCCATTTCCCATCCGGGTCAGGTTGCTGAATCTCCGTTGCGCGGGAGTTACAACCAATCGCAGGTTGATCGATTTCGACCGTAACCTGTTCAACTTTGGTAATCTTGATACCCGTCGGATAATTTGGCATACTTTAATTATTCCTTGCGGTTTTTTAATTATTCCTTGCGGTTAAACGACGTGAGTTAGCACATTAACGTTCCTTCCTCAAATCCGCTCTCCATTTCATTACGAGCTACTGTTTCGAAAGTTATCTTAAGACAGCAGCCTGCAACAATACGCAGAAACACGCAGGCGAATAGCAGAGAAAACACGCAACAAACAAAGGCCCCTTATTTAACGCCTTGCGAATAATTAAAAGTACCTACTCAAGTGCAAGAAGCAGTTCATTGAGCGCGTCTTTCACCATATCGTTGGTCTCGGTCTCCCTGAAGTGAACGTCAAGTTTATGGGGCAGATTATCGTATTGATCAGCCTCCTGAATCTGCTTTACCAAAGCAGGCTTCTTAAGCAGTTGAACGATACGAAGTCTGTCTTCATGATCAACGACCTCAGGATTGGCTAATAACACAATTAAACGTCCAGCTAATCCATCAGCAAGTCCATTTTCAGCGTAATGGTTCAACGTATCAATAGCGGCTTGCTTCGTGTTGAGGCTTGAGCCGTCTGTGAGGATTGCGACGAGACCGTCAACAGCACCTGCGTCAGGATATTTCTGCAATGCTTTAGCAATGTCCAAACGCACGGTGTCATCGGAATCGTCAAGCGCAGCAATCAGCTTGTCAGTCGGGTGTTCTTCGAGGAACATCATAGACTTTGCGGCGGCTCGCCGTACGACAGGGTTACTATCGTTTAAGCCCTCAACGATTTTTGCTTCGGCACCCATGTTTCCGAGGAGATAGAGTGCGGTGTTAATTTCCATCTTCACCCCTTCATCAGGGGTCGCGTTGTGGAGTGCCTCTAACCCAGCGGCAGCGGACGTGTCGCCTATACTGCCTACAATACGGACGAGCTGAATCTTCACATCAGATGGCGTGTTGTTGTCGCCAGCAGCCTTCAGGAGGTCGTTAATAGCGGGGCTGCCGATTTCCTGTAAGATTTGAACGAAGTCACCATGGACATTGCTATAGCGATTTTTAACGAGATCCTCCAAAAGGAAAGGCACAGCTGGTGCACCTTTATCAACGAGTACCTGCATAGCATCCTTCTGTACCCTATGACGTTCGCCGAGGATCTGCAGGATTTTCTTCATCTCAAATTCGCCCAATTCACCGACACGACGCTCACGTTCAGTTTTGTATCTGGCTTCCACATTATGTGTTCTTGCCGCGCCCGTTGAAATAGCGTTGCTATAAGCAAGAACCAAGAGTGCACGAGGTTCAACTTTGTTATCCTCTTCCTGTTCAGCACGTTCAAGGTGTTGGGCTGCCTCCAGCGAGAGCCCTGCATTTAACAGCTTACTTCTTCCGACCTCAAGTTGCGTGATGACCTGTTCCTGCTGACAGCCGAAACTCACGACTCCTATAAGTAGTAATATCAGCAAAAGTTTTTTCATGTTCCCTTTTTCTTTTCCTCCTGGAATCTCAATTAGACTTACCCCTTCGTGTCGCTTGCTTGCTCCATAAAGAGAATGGGCAACTTGCAAGCAAAAACGTGTCGATCCAACACTTTCTGGCGCAAACCTATAGAGGCTTGCGGGACAATATAACTTGGCAGGAAAAACCGTAGGCTCTGCATATCGCGACGCATTTGACACCTGCCAAATAGGGATTACACATCTGGGCAAGTACTGACGTAAAGAATATTCTAAAATAAATACATTTTTATGTCAACAATTTAAGTACAAACAACAAAAACAGACAAGAGCCCAATTGCAAGCCTACCGAAGTGCATCAAGGAGTTGTTTAAGGGATGTCCTAACGAGTTCGCTCTGTTCCTTCGCCTTGTGATATTCATAGAGTTTGAACTCAAGATTGTCATACAATTCCGTTAACTCAATCTGCTTACGAAACGGCTCTCTCCTCAATAACTGGACAAGATGAAGCCGATTGTCTGGGTCGCTAACGGTGCCGCCAATAAGCAGCATTGTAATACGCTTTGCCAAGCCTCTCGCGAGTTTATTTTGTCCATAAATGTCGAGCGTATTAATCGCCGCCTGCTTCGGATCTTTGCTCAACTCACCGGTAAGAATATTTACGAGTTCATCGACAGCATCCGCATCGCGATGCACTGCGAGTGCTTTCACAAGCGATGCAACGACTTCAGAGTCGGTATCTTTTAACCCAGCAATGAGTGTTTTCGGTGATACATCGCTGATATTTACCATAGCTTTTGCAGCGGCGCGTCGGACAGCAACATCATCATGATTTAAGCCAGAGATGATGTCCGCTTTATAGGATTCCTCACCCAACTGATAGAGCGTCGTATTAATTTCCATCGCCAAATCAGCGTCACTCGCTCCACTTTGAGCCGTTTTTAATGCGTCTATAGCTTTCGCGTCTCCGATCCCAGCAAGGACCTGAACGAGTTTAACCTTGATCGTAGGTGGCGTCGTTTCATCAGCAAGTTTTGCTAAAACCAAATCAAGGCCATCAGGCCCCATCTGAATCAGCATCTCTGCAAAATTTGTATGAAGTGACGGATATCTTCCTTTGATGAGGCTATCGAGAATGATTACCGACGCTTCAGATCCCTTGTCCACAAGTGCCTGTAAGCCATCTTTCTGGACCCGCGACGGTTTGCTGAGAATTTGTAAGATTTGCTTTATTTCAGCCTCTGTGAGTTCTTGTATCCGCTGTTTCCGTTGATTTTTGAACTTGGCTTCAACGCCGTGGCTGCTCGCACTGCGCGTGGAAAGCCCATGAGAGTAGGCAATAACGAGTAAAGCGCGTGGTTCCAGTTTATTAACTTCTTCCTGTTCTGCTTTTTCGAGATGCTCAACGGCTTCCAAGGCGTTACCGCTGTCAATCAATTTACTTCTACCTACGGATAGATTGCTCGGACCTTTCTGCTTTGTATCACAACCGACCCCTGCAAACAATAGGATAACCAGTGGAATGATCACAACCCTTTTCATTGTTTTCTCTTCTCCTCCCGACTTTTGTAGTAGATAAGAGGGCGTTCTTTTTAGCATGAGTGCCTAATCTAACATGCGCTACGGCGCGTTGCGACCCTAATAATATTTCACCTATAACAATATCACAAAATTAGAAAAAAGTCAAGTGCATATATGGTCTCCGGTTAACAGTTATCAGCGATCAATTGTCCAAATCAGGATTCAAGGATTCGGAGGATGAGAACTGGTCAGCAGTCAGTTCTCACCAACGGTTAGAAAGCATTGTAAACACAATTCGCTCTCATAGGGAAGAAATCTTGAGTAGGAAATCTCCACCACTGGAGAGTGGAATCCGCCTAATAACTTGACATCTTCATAGGCTTTGATTATACTTAAACGACTCAATCCGTTGAGGATAGCGTGTTTAGAAGAAAAGCAAACGAACCCGCACATGTCTATAAAAAGGGAACCGCTCATGAAAAACTCTGGATTCTTTTCCGCCAATTTCTTACCTCCGTTTTATCAAGAATCGGGGTTACAAGCCCCGCCCACAATGGATTCCCAGAAAACTGATACCATACCTCTGTGGCGCATACACAGTGTATTGGTAATAATAATATGCGTTGCGCTGCTACAGAAACCCGTCCATGCGCAACTGATGTCGCCTGAAGAGGCACTCGGATTCCAAGTCGGTTCCGATTATCAGGTCGCAGGATGGCAAACAGTTTCCGATTATATGCGACATGTGGCAGCGAATTCAGATCGGGTCCTGTTGGAAAAACTCGGAAAAACGACAGAGAACAACGATCTTCTGATGCTGTTGATTTCCGCACCAGAGAACTTAGAGAATTTGGCACACCATCAGCAAATTCAAAGGCGGCTCGCGCTGCCCAGTGTCCCCATAAATGAAGACAGCGCGGCAGAATTGGCCGCGCTTGCGGCAGAAGGTAAAGCGGTGGTGCTGATTAATTGTAATTTGCATTCCACAGAGATCGCCTCTTCACAGATGTCGATGGAACTGGCGCACCAATTCGCAACCACCGAGGCACCACAAATCAAAGAGATTCTTGAGAATGTGATAATTCTGCTCATCCCCTCGGCGAATCCGGACGGTTTGAACATCGTAGTGGATTGGTATAATCACACCGTCGGCACCCCTTATGAAGGATCGGAAATCCCGTGGTTGTATCACAAATATACGGGGCACGATAACAATCGCGATTGGTTTATGTTGACACAGATAGAGACGCAGATATTGACGCAGGTGCTTTATGAGGAGTGGTTCCCAGAGGTTGTCTACGATGTGCATGAGATGAGTTATCGCGGACCGCGGTTCGTGATACCACCGTATTTTGAGCCGGTCAACCCGAACATTCCACCACTGTTACAACGGACGCTTTCGCTTATCGGTGCCCAACTCGCTTTCGATTTGACGAGCGACGGGTTTACGGGTGTACTTTCGAGTGCTGTTTACGACACATGGTGGCACGGCGGGTTTCGGACGGTGCCGTATCGCCACAACATGGTAGGTATTTTGACGGAAGCGGCGCGCGTGGAGATAGCGACCCCAATTTTCCAACCCCATCACACTTTAAAAGGCTACCGACGCGGGCTTGATAAATATACACTCCGCACAAACTTTCCTGAACCGTGGCCCGGAGGTTGGTGGCGACTGCGAAACATCGTAGAATATGAGAAAGCCGCGGCATTGTCAATTCTCTCCTTCGCCGCGGAGCATCGGGTAACGCTGAAAACAAACTTTTACAAGATGGGACTCAACGCCATAGCAAAAGGGAAAGATGAACCGCCACGTGCGTTCCTGATCCCAGCCCAACAACGCGACATCCACACAACGCTCAAAATGTTGGATATTTTACGACGCGGCGGGGTGGAGATTCATCAAGCAAACGCGCCGTTTATCGCTGACGGCGTAGAATATCCCACCGACACCTATGTTGTTTCAATGTCCCAACCGTTTCGAGCACACGCGAAGGATCTACTCGAGGTGCAACGCTATCCGGAACGCCGTCTTTCGCCAGAATCACCGCCCGAACGTCCTTACGATATAGCGGGTTGGACACTGCCCTTACAGATGGGAGTGAGAACAATCGCTGTGGTGCATCCCTTTGAGGCAGATTTAACGAAACTTTCAACACTATCACAAGTGGAAGGCACGTTAGAGGGTGCCTCTGAACCGACCGGTTATCTATTTGAGAATCGAACGAACATTGAAGGGATTGTTCTCAATCGTCTGTTTAAAGCGAGACTGGCAGATAGCAGTCCGAGATACACACTCTATTCAGCACAACGGGACATAGAACTCGCTGGTAAAACATTTCCACGCGGATCTATCCTGATTAGAACGGCAAAACCGCCACTACAAGAGATCGAGGAGATACGAGCCCTCGCATCGGAATTCGGTATCCATATCCACGCCGATGCGTCTATCGACGAAAACACGGTCAGCCAAAAATTCTTAAGAGTAAACGCCCCGCGCCTCGGTTTGTATAAACCGTGGACAGCAAACATGGATGAAGGTTGGACGCGCTGGGTTTTGGACACACACGAGTTCGATTACAGCAACCTTACGAATGCGGAAATGCGGGCCGGGGATTTGGCGGCGCGCTATGATGCTATCATTTTGCCGGATTTCGGTGCTTCCGGTATCCTTAACGGGCATTCAACAGGGAAACTGCCGCCGGAGTATGTCGGTGGAATCGGCACGGAAGGATTGGCGAATTTACGAGCGTTCGTGGAGGATGGCGGCACGCTTATCTGCTTGAATCGTGCGTCAGAACTCCCTTTAAAATACTTCGGGCTTGGTGAGAAAGGCATTGTGAACGTGGTCGAGAAAGAGAATCAACCGAAAGAAAATGCGTTTTTCTGTCCCGGCTCATTGCTACGGGTTCGCATAGACACGAAGCATCCTATTGGACATGGGATGGACGCAGAGATGGCTATCTTCTTTAAATCGGGACCGGTCTTTGAAGCAGGACGCGGTGGCGGAAACGTTGTAGCGACATATCCTGAGTTCAATCCTTTAATGAGCGGTTGGCTCGAAGGCGAGAAACGGATTCGTCAGAAAGCAGCACTTCTGGAAGTCCCTTTGGGCGATGGGCACGTGATTCTTTTCGGTTTCAAACCCCAACACCGAGGACAATCTCAGGGGACCTTTAAACTGCTTTTCAATGCGATTTTTTACAGCGCACAAAACTGAAAGGCAGATAGGAGTGAATTTTCCCCTTGTTAAAAAAGATCAAATGGATTAAAATTAATTTGATATAAACATCAAGCAATATCAACCATGTTGCTTTCATACAAGCAAAACAAGGAAGGCAAAATGGCAGAAACACAACGGAATCAACCAAAACCAAAATTGCTATCCGCTCAACACACTCTCTTAACAGCCGAAGACCTGTGGAAACAGTCGGATGATGGATATCGGTATGAATTGGTGAAAGGAGTAATGCGTAGAATGCCACCAGCCGGGTTTGAACACGGGATCCGATCGGCTAAAATTGGAAGACATCTCGATGCTCACGTTGAACGACATAAATTAGGCTATGTTTGTGGTGCCGAAACAGGATTTAAGATCGCCCAAAATCCAGATACTGTGCGTGCACCAGATGCAGCGTTTGTGCGTCAAGCCACAATTGATGAACGGGGTATTTCAAAGGGATACTGGGAAGGTGCCCCCGATCTTGCGGTTGAAGTCATCTCTCCAGGCGATACCTACACTGAAGTCGCAGAAAAGGTGGATGAATGGTTAAATGCCGGGTGTGCAATGGTGTGGGTTGTGAATCCACGTCGAGAAACCGTAGAAGTGTACCGATCTCCTAAGAATATGACCGTTTTGCGTGGAGATGACATGCTTGAGGGGGGCGATGTGATTGAAGGGTTTCAGTGTCGCGTTCGGGATCTATTTGTGTGAAATAGGATCGCTTATTTCGTGGCAGATTTGGATTTTAGAGTAGGTTCGTAGGAGGGCAAGTGCTACGTCTGACTGAGGTCATCCTTCGAGTCGCTAGTTTCTTGTCTGTAAGTGTCGAGCTTCCGGTGGAGTGTTCGGACCCCGATGTCAAGAATCTTCGCCGCTTCCGTTTTATTGCCCCCGACTTCTGTGAGGGTCTTTTGGATAGCCGCCCGTTCAATTTCTGCCATTGTCATACCGACCCTGCCGATGATCTCCTCATCGTCCAGCACAGGTAGATACTCGCTCTGCCCGTGTGAACTGTCTGGTGAAACAAGCGGTACTTTTGAAGGTTGGCTTGCAAGCGTCGCCAAGATTCCGTTCTGTGCCCGATTCTCAAGCACTTTGGCTATCGTTGACAGGATTTCCAACGCTTTTTTGAGAACGTCCGCCGCGT
Organism: Candidatus Poribacteria bacterium; assembly: GCA_021295715.1. Taxonomy (NCBI): domain Bacteria; phylum Candidatus Poribacteria; species Candidatus Poribacteria bacterium. Next base: position 9,656 of record JAGWBV010000027.1, read on the forward strand.
CGTCTGTTTCGCTAATTTGCATCCAACTGGTATCTTCATCTGGAATCAGAAACGGCATCTTATCGCTCGCGGTAGCGGTTGGCTCAAGAAGACGGATCGCAGAGAGAATTAGCCCCAAGATCGTCTTGTAAATCGCTAAGTTTTCTGCTGCGATTGCACTACTGGAAGTATCAACAACCTGTAAGGAACTCCCCGGCACATTGAGAAGTTCAGTTTCTTCATTGGGAGCGTCAATCACCTGCGTAGGTACGAGTTGCGTCCCAGAGGCTTGCACGGGAAGTAAAGCACCCTGCTCAGATTCCGAATCCAAGGGAAAATCTTTAAGTTGCAGTTCTTCAGTGGTGGAGAGAATAATAGCGGTTTCTACGGCATTCCTAAGTTCACGAACGTTGCCGTGCCAGTCAGCATTTCGGAGATAATTGAGTGCTTCTTGGGTTATGCCGGTAATGGGTTTACTGTGTTCTGTGCTTAATTCAGATATGAAAGCGGAGACGAAAAGCGGGATATCCTCGCGCCGATCGCGCAAGGGTGGAATCTGGATACGAAAGAGGTTCAATCGGTAGTAGAGGTCTTGCCTAAATTTCTTTTGCCTCACCGATGTCGCAAGGTCAATATTCGTGGCAGCGATAATTCGGACATCGACTTTAATATTTTTCTCGCCACCGAGCCTTGTGAATTCTTGTGTCTCAAGGATCCGTAGGAATTTCACCTGCACTTCAGGCGACATCTCGCCTACTTCATCCAAAAACAGCGTACCACCGTCCGCTTGTTCAAACACACCCCGTCGCTGGCTCGTTGCCCCCGTAAAAGCGCCTCGCTCATGACCGAAGAGTTCACTTTGGAGGAGGTCTTGGTAAAACGCGCCGCAGTTGACGGCTTTGAAGGGTCGGGTTTTACGGGGACCACTTGCGTGGATCGCCTGTGCGATGACATCTTTGCCAACACCTGTTTCGCCTGTGATCAGAACAGTTGCTTTCGTCGGCGCGACCTGCGCGACTTGACGCAAAACCATCTGCATCGGTGCGGACTCGCCGATAATGCGTCTTGAATTATCGTTGGTAACAGGTGCCGGGAGATTCATTTTTTTTGGTGTCCCTTCTACAACATTCGCCGGTGAAGACGTTCTAATGAATCAAAATCTTCATAGTTGAGTTGGTTCGGAGGCTTATGTTTTTGTCGACCTGTGCAGGAGGTAACAACCAATATGCGCATAAATCGAGTTAAGACTGCTGATTATGTGCAATTTCAATTAACTGCTGAGGGTCCTGTTTGACCTTTTCAAACACATCGAACCCATTACGACAGGCGGCTTCACACAACCGTCTCAGGACGACCCCTTTCAGTGCCCAATTTGTGGTGCGGAGGCTCTTCTGCAAAGCACTTCCAGTCTCAACAACATGGAGATCTGGTAAGTCCTCATTAACAAAGCGTTTGTGACTTCGCGCAAGCAAGAAAATCAGCGTTGTCGCCCGCTCTACTTCAAAAACGCGTTGTAGGGATAGAATGTCATCGGGTCTCAATAGTGAAAAAACGAGATCGTAACGCTCGATTAAATCTACCGTCCGTTCAGGGATACCCCTTTCGCCAAATTCTAAAACCTCAAGCTCATGAAGTGGCGCCGTATCAAAAGGCACGATAATATCTTCCTCGTTAACCGGACTTTCTTTGCCATCAACGCGGCAGAAATACCACGGAAAATACAGATCAAGCGTTGTCTCACCGTATTGCGCGTGTTCCCGAATTTGTTTTAATCCTGCCCGTAATTGCGTATTCAAAGGTCCCGTAAACATCTCTCCAGCGGGCGCGCTGTAGTCTCTATCTTCATGATACCATCCCTCATCGTTGTAACCACAGAGGTCTTTGATGCGCCGCGCAAGATGCTCAGGCGAATTGCAATCTTCACCTCGCAGGAGATTATCGGGTTTATATTTTTGCCCTGTTGTGTAAGGACTTAAGACCAATACTTTCATCTGTGAATAGTTTTCATTAAGCCTGCTGCGGTCGTCCGCGATTCCAGAGATACAGGATCGGACTCGCGATGAATACTGAAGAGTATGTACCTACCAATACACCGACGATGAGTGCCAAGGCGAACGTGTTAATTTCCTCGCCAGAACCAGTGATGACAAAAATAACCAGAACAACAAACAACGTTGTCAAAGAGGTGATAACGGTTCGACTCAGCGACTGATTGATACTTCTGTTTAAAACTGAAACGTAGTCAGTGCCGCGCAAGGACTGTGTATTTTCCCGAATGCGGTCGAATACGACGATTGTATCGTTGAGCGAATAGCCGATAATCGTGAGGAATGCGGCAACAGTTGGTAGATTAATTTCTTTTGAAAGAACGGCAAAGACACCCAAGGTAATAAGGATATCGTGGACAAGCGCGGCGATTGCGCCGATGGCAAAACGGAACTCAAATCGCCAAGAGATATACACTAATAAGATAGCAATCGCGCCAAGCACCGACCAGAGTGCCGCTAATTTAAGGTCGCGACCAACACTGGGGAGGACTTCAGAGATATTGACACCGCCGGGGAGTGCCTGCCAACCGTCTCCACCCTCAAGTAAGGCATCTGTGAGAATTCTTCCGACACTTGTGCCCTGTCGCTGAAATTCAGGACGATGCCCCATAGAAACGAACGCCTCATTTTTGCTGGCATCTATCTGGATTGTGGCACGTTCATAGCCGACTTCAGTGAGTTTGGCTTGCAACTCGGCTTGAGTGACCGCCCCGTTGAATTTGGCTTGAATCTTAACGCCGCCGCGGAAATCAATTCCGAAATTGAGTCCCTGATGAATCACGAGGAACATCAAACCGATAAAGATGATTATCGCTGAGAAAACGAAACCGGCCCGGTGTTTGCTGATAAAATCGAAGTTTGTATCTTTAAGTAATTCCATATTTTAATTATACCTTGCGGATTTTTAATTATTCCTTGCGGAGTAATGAGGTGGATTCAGACTTTGACGTTCTTCGTGTTCGAGTCGCCTGCGTGTTTTTGCTTGGGTATTTCTGCGTATTGTTACAGGCTACGGCTCCGGTTCTAAGAAGTACCTACAGAACGAGCGAAAACCTGCGCGTAAGCGAAGCGGAGCACAGGGCGAAAACCCGATTGCTAAAAAACCATTAAATGCTGAGTTTTTGAACGTCTCTATTTCCAATCGTCAAACCGTATATCTCACGTGTGACAATAATCGCCGTGAACATACTCGCGAGGATACCGATACCAAGCGTTACCGCAAACCCTTTAATCGGACCCGTCCCGAAATGATAGAGAACGAGTGCGGTAAAGAAAGTCGTAAGATTGGCATCTAAAATCGTTATAAACGCGCGTTGATAGCCATTCGTGATAGCCGACCAGACGGTTTTGCCGGTCCGCAATTCTTCCCGAATCCGCTCGAAGATTAACACATTCGCATCAACAGACATACCGATCGTCAGGACAAGTCCGGCAATCCCCGGTAGTGTCAACGCCGCACCAAAACCGGCCAATGCGCCAAGGATGATGAACATATTAAAGACCAGCGCAATAATAGCAACAATTCCAGATAAACGGTAGTAAATCATCATGAAAATGAGAACCCCGCCTAACCCGATGAGTGCAGCAAGGACCCCGTCGTTGATGGACTCCTGCCCAAGCGTCGGGCCGACGGTGCGTTCCTCGGCGATCTGGACCCCCACCGGAAACGCGCCTGCTTTCAGGATATTGGAAAGGTAACTCGCCTCCTCATAGGTGAAATTCCCTTGGATAATGGCGTTTCCGATAATCTGATCCTGGATGACAGGGGCAGATTGCACCCTACCGTCAAGAAGAATCGCCAAATGTTCTCCAATATGGTCGCCTGTGACCTGCGCGAACTTGCGTCTGCCGATACTATCAAAACTCATCGAAACGACGATGTCAAAACTGGTTCTGCCTGTAGAAGGTCCAGCATCGTTGATGCGGTCACCACTCAGGAGAACAGGGCTTTTAATCACGTACCAATTGCCGGTTTCGTAGTGATAGCGGACTTCACTATCATCCGGGATACTATCAGGTATCGGTGTATCCGAAGTTCCGCTCCACAAACTTCCACCCGTCGGTGACTTCTCAACAAGTTTAAACTCAAGCCTGCCCATGGTCTTAACGATTTGTAACGGCTTCGAGGAGTCTTTGGCACCTGGAAGTTCAACAATGATTCTTGGATGATTCGCCTCTCGTCGGATAGAGGGTTCTGAAACACCGAATGCATCAACGCGGTTTCGTAAGACAATAAGCACCTGCTCGATCGCCTGCTCACTATAATTCTGAATACCTCGTTCACTGAGTGTTAGCTGATACGTGGTTTGCGTCTCTGTTTCGGCACCGATCTGTGCGTCTTCAAAAAATTCGATTTCGTTGAGGAGACGTTGTGCTTTCTCCAGATATTTTGTTTTTTCATCAGCATCTGTCCGGAGTCTGGATGGGATTCCGACGAATACGTTCAGTGTGTCTTGTCCTTCTATCTGTTTAACCTCTCGGCATAAAATATCATCTGTGCGAAGCCGTTCCGGAATCGAGAGGGTGTGTTCGCGGAGCAGCTCTGCTTTGGAGGTCTCCAAATCCACCTCAAGAACGAGGTGGACACCCCCCTTGAGGTCCAATCCTAACTTCAATCGGTTATTGGGTATGAGTCTCCGAAGGACCGTAGGAAGGCTGCCGTATAGGTGTAAATTGTCAAGTGTTGCGCGCGGGTTCTGACGTGCCTCCTCCGAGATAAGCCGCACATAAAATTCGCGTGCTTCAGTGGTATCAAATTCATAATCACGCGTCTCTTCAAGTTCAAGTTTCCTTAAGTGAACTCGGAAGACATCCTGAAGTTCAAAGGTTGCGTCCTGGAAATTGATTCCTTCGGGGTAGTCAACATCTGCGAGATTTACCTTCAAAGCGTTGTCTTCAGTGACTTCAAAGAGTGGGAGTTTCTCCTGCATCCAGAGCGGTAGGTTCCCGTACAAGGGATTGTAGAAGTTATCCGGGGTAGGAATGAGGTATAGTACGGAAAACAGAAAGACCCCGAGGATTAAAACTATTTTCCAGATACTGAATCTGTACATTTTTTAATTTTTCCTTGCGGTTCGTTGAAGTGGATTGGAAATTGTGATGTTATTTCCCGTAGATCTAAGGGAAATACCCAAGCAAAACCCCTCCACTGCGTTAGGGCTACGGTTTCGTTAAATGTGTGTATGAGGCAAGAGAACCTCACTCCCACACAAATGAGGCGACCAGACGTTACGACTTCATCAAAAACCTACGTGTAATAGCATGGAGGGAAGTCGGGACCGCATCATTAAAAACGCGCCTGGGAGGAATCGAACCCCCGACACGAGGCTTAGGAAGCCCCTGCTCTATCCCCTGAGCTACAGGCGCACGCGTCCACCCTAATATTTAATAAGCGAAAAAACATCGTGGTCCGGAAACTTTTCCTTACCGTTGAGGTAAGTCAACTCGATCAAAACAGCAATACCGACGATATGACCTTCCAGTTTCTCAATGAGATTGATCGATGCAGCAAGCGTTCCACCAGTCGCCAAGAGATCATCACAGATCAGAACTCTGCTGTCCTTTGGAAATGCGTCTCGATGAATTTCAAGTGTATCCTGCCCGTATTCAAGATCATAAGTCGCTTCGTGTGTCTCATGAGGTAACTTGCCTTTTTTTCGGATAGGGACAAAACCGACCCCAAACCGATAAGCGAGTGCAGTACCGAAAATGAAACCGCGTGCCTCAGTTCCAGCAACAACATCAATCTTTTCAGATTTATAACGGAGCGCGAACTCATCAAGCACTCTATGAAATGCATTTGCATTTCCTATAAGTGGGGTGATGTCTTTAAAGAGAATATCTGGTTTCGGGAAATCAGGTATCTCTCGAATAAGTTGTGAAAAATCGTGCATTACGTGTTTCTCTCCTCCTGATGTGGATGAATCATTATCTTCATCCCCTGTCGGGATTCCATTGCCTGAAACGCCTTGTCGATTTCAATAAGCGGAAAATGGTGTGTGATGAGGGGTTTCACACGGACGAACCCCTTTTCAAGAAGCCGAACTGCCAACTCATGGTGGCGCGGCACACAACCGTGTGAACCTGTGACAAAACATTCCTTATAGTGAATAACGTTAGAGAGGACGCTCATCGGACGCATGGTCTTCGGTAAACCACCAAACAGATTGACGTATCCCCGATGGGCTACCATTTCAACTGCTTGTTCATGCGCTTCAACAGACGCGCACGTGGTAACGACGATATCGGGTCCCTCGCCTCCCGTTTCTTCCTTGCATCTCTCAATCACGTCTTCCTCTTCAGAGGCGATATAAGTATCTGCTTCATAGAACTTTGCAATTTCCATTCGGAGCTTGCTGCGCTGGACACCAATCACCTTCGTCGCACCCATCACCCGAGCAAGGTCAATCATCATACATCCAATCGGTCCAAGACCGATGATGACAACGGTTTTCCCAAGAGACATGTTAACGAGTTCAAGTCCGTTGATAGCACACGCGAGCGGTTCAGCAAGCGCGGCTTCATCAAAATCGAGCGTCGTATCGAACGGTGTAACAGGTCCCTCCTCCAAAACGAGACGCGGAAGTTTCATATATTGTGCGAAAGCACCGGGGATTTGGTAGCCAATGGCGTAGTTGATGTCGCAGTTGTTTCCGAGTCCGTCTCGGCACCAATGACATTGCCCACAGGGAACATCAGCACCGATTGAAACGCGATCGCCTTCTTTGACACGCGTCACATTTTTGCCTGTTTTAACGATGACACCGGAATTTTCATGTCCAATGATGGTGGGGGGTTTGACTCTTGGGTTCCCATGATGGAGAATACGAACATCAGAGCCACAGATACTGACGGCTTCAACGCGCATCAAAGCAGCATCATCGTCAATTTCGGGTTCAGGTACCTCTTGCACACTTAAGTTATCAAGACTTTCAAGTACAGCTGCTTTCATTTTTTAATTATTCCTTGCGGTTAAATGACAGGCGTTAAAATTATGAAGTTCTTTCTTAAATCTGAAGAAACGCCCAAGCAAAAACCCTTCCATTTCATTACAGGCTACGGGTTTTGGTTATAGAGAAATAGCGTTGCGGTTTTTTAATTTTTCCTTATGGATGAATCAAGACTTTTGCGTAAAATTCACTTTTGTTTCGCATCTTATGTAACATGTCAGTACTCTCAACCAGTGGAACTTTGTGCGTTATTAGCGGCGTAAGCGTTAGCATACCAGAGGCAATCGCTTGGAGAACAGCACGCCAATCATCGTCATTACCTGCGGCACTGTAATCGGAGTTCCAAGTTCCGAAGACAGACACCTCACGCCGCATTAATTGCGAGATAAGAGAGGCCGACAGCGTCACATCTGCAGCAGGATTCCCGAGCAAAACGACACGCCCGCCGCGTCCAACACTCCCCAGGGCATTCCGATAGGTAGCAGGAACCCCCGCCGCCTCAACACAAACATGTGCCCCCTTTTCATCAGTCAGGGCATTCACGACCTCAATTGGCTTTTCAGTCGCGCTATTGAAGATCTTGTCGAAACCGAGTCGCTTCGCCAGTTCCAATTTCTCCGCAACAATATCAAAGAGCAATACCTCTGCCGCGCCCATTATTCTCGCCCATTGTGCGACCATTAATCCGATCGGTCCGGCACCGAAGATAGCCACTACCTTTCCAGCGAGAGAGGTTTCAACACGACGGAGGGCGTGCAATGCGACTGCGGCTGGTTCTGTCATTGAGGCTTCTTCCAGTGTCACGCCTTGCAGTACAGGTATTAAATTCGCCTTCGGTGCAACGACAAATTCAGCGAAGGCACCATCACTCCGCGAACCGAGATAGTCATAATCATGACACTGGACATATTTTCCCTGTTCACACGCCGGACATGTCCCACACCAGAGCAACGGAAAGACGACAACTGGATCCCCTGGCGCGAAATCTTCAACCCCAGGACCACACATATCCACAACACCCGCGAATTCGTGCCCACAAACTGTTGGAAAACTATAGGTGCCTTTGACAAAGATTCTCGGAATATCAGAACCACAGACCCCACAGAACCCAATTCGGACGCGTACCTCGCCTTCCGCAAGATGCGGCACTGGAATTTGTTCCAATCGTAAATCTCCAATTCCATGAAGGACAAGTGCTTCCATACTTTTAATTTTACCTTGCGGTTCGGTCAGGTGGATTGGAACTTGGAAGTCTTTCTCCGTATATCTGAAGAAACACCCCGCTGACGCTCACTGCGAGGCAACACGCGCATTCAGTGTTGATTCGCAAAAACCCCTTCATTTTATTACGGGCTATATGCTTTGGAGGCGAGGTTTATTAGCCCGACCCGCCTTCCCGTTCTGCAAGTCCAAGTGCAATCGCTTTCTGTGCCTGCTGAACGTTCTCAAGCCGTGAACCCGATTTTTGAAAAACGCTACTGGTCCCGCCAACCAAGATATCTGCACCTGCAGATACCATTTTGGGGATATTCTCAAAACTCACATTACCATCAACTTCAATAGGTAAATCGATACCGCGTTCGTTCAAAAAAGCGCGACATTCCGCGATCTTTCGGAGGGTCGCCGGTACTAACTTCTGTCCTGCAAACCCAGGATTCACCGTCATAATTAGCACAAAATCGAGCCGTTCCAGAACATACGTCAATGCAGAAAGCGGTGTTGCTGGGTTGAGAGCAGCACCCGCCTTGATCCCGTGTGCTTGAATCAGAGACAATGTTCTATCAAGATGCATTGCTGACTCAACATGGACGGCTATCTGCTGAACACCAATTTCAGCGACCGCATCGACAAAGAAATCGTTGTTCTCTACCATGAGGTGAATGTCAAAAGCACAGTCTGTCTTTGGGCGTAATTGCTGAATAAGGGCAAGTCCGATCGGCATATTCGGGACAAAATGCGCGTCCATCAAGTCAAAATGGAGCAGATTAACGCCAGCGGTTTCTAATTCCCGAATATCTGTTTCTAAGTTGCATAAATCCGCACACATCACAGATGGCGCGATGTGGATGGACGGTTCCGAAGAAACCATATTTGAAGTAGACAAATTGGCACTCCTATAGCGTCAAAATTCCCCTGCTTATTCTAAACAAAACCATTAATAGTATAGCACAAAATGATGAATTTGTCAAATTTCGGCATGGCGTGCGAGGTCAGGAATTTTTCAAAACCCCGCAAAGTTGTGAATCCAAATCTGAGGGTGGGTCAAAAGGGATATTAATCGGTTGGTGAGAAATAGCACTCGCATATATGCCCAAAACCGCATTGAACTGGTGCAACGCGAGTTTCAGATTGGTTGCGACCGGACGGGTATCATCTTCAATCCAGTCAAACATCGCCTGCGTCAGGCGCGCTTGTGCGAGGTCGTTTTTTGCACGCCAAGAATCGGGGGTTTGCACGCCGTTCTCAGTCAACCGGGGGGTGACGATTTCCCATCCACTGAATTCCTCAAAGAGGACGTGCCCGTTCTCACAGTATGCGGCAACGCGACAGTGCTTGTAGACCGTATCGTCGTCTATGACGCGTGGAGAAGTAGCACCGGTGTTCCATAACCCATAGACCCCGTTTTCAAATAAGACTTGACACGACGATGTATCGGGAGCAGGATAATCGCTATCAAGCGATTCAGCACCGCTCGCAGTGCCAAAGACCCTGACAACGGGCGAATCGTTGTTTAAGGACATCGCCCAATCAATGATATGCGTGCCTTGGGCGGTGAGGTTCATCCCACACGAAAAATCTAAAAAGCGAATCTCGCCCAATTCACCGCTCTCCACCGCCCTTCGGCAATTGGTGAAATCGGGATGCCACCGGTACTGTTTACCAACTCCAAATTTTGTAGCCGTCTGCGCCTCTAACTCGCATAGAAAACGCCAGTCTTCGACCCCGCAGGCAATCGGTTTTTCAACGAGGCACGCCGGAACGCCCAATTCTGATACCATCGGCATCAACTCACGCCACTGGTCGGGCATTGCGACGAGGTGAACCAAATCAGGCTGCTCTGCGCGGAGCATCTGTTCGGCATCTGCATAGCCGGTGATACCGAAAGTCTTCGCAAATTTCTCACGTCGGGCGACATCTGAACGGTTTGCGCACGCGACCAACTCGCCGCTCGAAACATGTTCATAGGCATTCGCATGACCATAAGCCCTGCCACCGCAGCCAATGATCGCACTTCTTTTAATTTTTCCTTGCGGAGGAACAACGTCCATTCCAACTTTCACGCGCATCCCCTAAATCTGAAAAAACACCCGAGCAAAAACCCTACGCCGTTATTGCAGGCTACGTTTTGGGTTGTAGCAGGAGGGAAACACCCAAGCAAAACACTTTGATTCCCGATTTCGCCCCTCCTACCGACAACCGATAACACTCAACCTCGTCAGTGATACTAATGCTCCGACTTTACGCGTGCCCATACCGTGGTCAAACGGCCCTCTGGTGATACAGGCGTAAACCCAAAGAGTTTACCAAGCCCCTCGTTCATGATGTCATTGACATCGGCTTCACTTAACGCGGTATTGAAAACACCCACGTCATCCATGAGACCCCATGCGGGTCGTTGATCCGCCATGCCACCAATCTGGAGTGATTGCCCGGTCAATCCAAAAACACCACCCGTATTGGCTTGTGCATCCACTTTACCGTCTATATAGGCTATCATCTTCTTTCCATCGTAGGTGAAAGCGATGTGGTGCCATTTATCGTCATTGACGACTGTTGGGCCGGCGACCCATGCCGGTGCAAGTTGATCACTGCCGATCTCAACTTTACCGTGCCCGCCACCGCGTCCGGGTCCGAAGATGTTCAGTAAGCAATTATATTGGAAATTAATGATGGCATGGTCGTCGTTACAGCAACCACCCAACACGACTTTCTCTTTTTTCTTGAGTTTCACCCACGTCGTAGCGGTATATTCTTCAGCACAACTGTCCAAACTCTTTGACGTCTCGACCATTGCAATCTGAAACTCGTCATCACCGGAGAGACTCAATGCCTTATCAAATTTTCCGTCATCTACCAATTCGGCACCTTTAAGCAATTCAGCATCATTGCCGTTCTCAGTAGAATCGGGAGACATATCTTTGTTATTGACCTCATCAAAGAGCCACACGCCAACGATGTTTTTGGTATCAATTGCCGCATCGCTCACAGGGGCAAATATCACTGCGATAGCTATTAAAAAAACTACCGCCAAAACAGACAATTTTCGCACAATATTTTCCTCCATTGTCGAAATATCCATTATCTTACCTTAACGACATCAAAGATGTCAAGAGAAAAAAGATGTGCAGCTTCGCACTGAATCTGCTAAAATAGAGAAGAGGTTGCTGTCTACAACACAGCACTCGACGAAGATGAACTCGACGAAGTGATGGAGAGTCTCACGAAACAATTCCAAGCCGTGGACGCAGCAGGGAAACTAACTGTGACATGGGGACACCTTAAAGAGAGATAGCGTTTTTAGTAGTTTGTAGTTAACAGTTAGGCACATTAGGGCAGGTCTGTCTAAAGACCTCGCCAGTAAGGTAGGCATTTCCCTGTAAATTAAATAAAGACCTATGTAAACACACAAGCTTAACTTTTCGTTTGCATTCAAGATTCCAGCTTAAATAGTCATCGGTTATCGGTTAAGAGGTTTTCTTCCAACAACACCCTCTTGTAACCGACACCTGGCAACTGATAACCGACACCTCTAAAAATACGATAAATCAGGGATATACGTGCAGATACATTTTTTGTCGAAATTGGTAAACCAGTTAACCTTAAAAAAGCAAAACCTGTTGTTAAAAACTGGGATCATTTTTATAATTGCCCTCTGTTCAACGTCGGAAGTTGTCGTCAGTCGTATTGCCGAAGAAGAGACTGAACCCAAAAAGCAAACCCAAACAACTCCCGCAACATCTGACACTCGCGCTACCGCTCCTGATTCCGACACACGCGAAACACCACCCGAAAATCAACGCTATACTGGATTTGGACTATTCAACCGCGACCGCTTCGACCCTGATAGCGAATCAAAGCACTTCATTTGGCAAAGTGGCGATCAGCAATCAGCAGTCAGCAGTCAGCAAGGCTGGTGGGAGACACACACGACGCAAGAGGATACCACAGAATCTACCGAAGACCAAGAACCGATAACCGATAGCGATCGCCTCATACAACCCTACCTCGACAGTCTCCGACGCTGGCGGTATCCTCCTCGTTTAACCGATCTCAATAAACTCTATGACTGGAAACCAAGACCGAAGCGCGATGAAAAAGGCATTGCTCTCCCGATGGATTCCAATCTTAGGATAACAGGCTTACAATCTGTAACCGTAGAGGCGAACAAAACCCACTATTTCGGTGAAGGCGATCTGAACCGATATGGCGGTTATGGTTATGGCGGCGGATACGGTGGATACTCATCAGGACTTGACTTAGGACTCACTTCGTCTTATGGTTACGAAGATTTCGGCTACAGCAGCGGCGGCTTTGGCGGTGGATACGGTTCAGGATATGGAAGTAGTTACAGCAGTTATGGCTCAAGTTACGGTTCCAGCTACGGCGGATATAGCGGCGGATACGGCAGTGGCGGTGCCCCACGCGCAAGCGGGTTCAACTTACGTCAAATACAGCAATTTGGGCTACACGGTCGCGTGGGACAACGGACGCATATCGCTGTGGACTACAGTGCTGGTGGTAGTGGTTTCGGGGGCGGTGGATATGGCGGCGGCTATGGCGGCGGATACGGTGGGGGATACGGCGGTGGATATGGTATCGGTGGCACAAAAGAACAGAAGATTAAAGTCTGGTACGAAGGCACACCGGAAAGTATTATAAAAACCATCTCCTTCGGCGACATCACACTCAGTTTGCCGAACACCCGCTTTCTGAACATCAACCGGAATTTGTTCGGACTTGAAGGCGTTTTTGAATGGAAAAACACGCGTCTTACGGCATTCGGTTCTCGCAGTAAGGGGATACGCGAGGTGCGGACTTTTCGTGGACAGTCGCGGCGCGCTGGCGGCGGATACGGTTATGGACCGCGCGGGATTCAGATACCGGACACGAACTACGTTAAAAATCGGTTCTACCACATCCAAAAAGGTGAAGATGGCGAACTACACGACGCATATCTCCCCATCAAATCAGGGAGCGAGCAAATTTTCATTGACGATGGCGTCGTAGGAAACAACCAAGGCGGTCAACGAACGAGTCGAGGCTACTTCAATCCCCAATTCTCCGGTCAGGACTATAATATTGACTACGAAACCGGTGAAATTGAATTCCTATCTCCGATTTCTGCAAATTATACCATCGTCGTCTCGTATGAATATTTAGGCGGAGACGGCGGCCTCGTCGGTAAATCTGAAGTCTTTGTTGATGAAAATGGAGATGGAACCCTTGACGAAGAGGGTGAAGAAATCGGCTACGTCGTGCTAAAAGAGAAGGGGTTTCGCGGCACAGAGGCAACACACGTCTATAGCCTTGGCAACCGCAACATCAATCCACGAGATTTCACACTCCTAATCCTCCGACAAGGACAAAGCGAAACCTTCCAGACAAGCGCAGGCACTGTTCCCTATATCGCAACTTTTGGGTTGGATCAAAACAGTGACGGTATTGTAGATGCCCAGTTTATAGACTATGACAGAGGCTTACTCCGTTTCCCAACGACAAATCCGTTTCAAATCGTAGACCCAGCCCATCCATATTACGAGTATCGCGATTCACTCAACAACACCGCCATCTATCTCGAAAGTGTCCGAACAGATGCTCAAGTCTACACCATCATCGCGGATTACGCGTATCAATCAGAAACGTATAACGTAGGCTTGTTTGTGATTCCAAACAGCGAGACGGTCCGATTGAACGGACAGCTTCTGACTCGTGATACTGACTATATGATGCTTTATGAGGTCGGCACGATCCGATTCTTCAGGCAATTGGACGAGTTCGATGAGATCGTTGTGGAATTTGAAAAAACACCTTTTGGCGGTTCATCACAGCAAACCGTAGCCGGTGTCTGGTTAGAGTATACACATAAACAGAAACCCAAGTCTGACAGAGAACAGAGCCTTGAGGACAGATTCAATCGGTTAGGGGGTCTCCAAAGAATGGATTCAGATATGCTTGGTGAAGGAACGGATGCCTTCGGTTCGGGTTTGTCAGGTGGACTTCAACGCAGGGGTGGGGGTTTCGGTAGCAGTTCTCGCCTCGGCAGAAGCGGTTTCGGGGGTGGATTCGGAGGCGGTTATGGCGGCGGCTATGGCGGCGGTTACAGCAGCTTAGGAGGTCGATCACGAAGTTCCTACGGTAATTATGGCGGCGCGATGAACTATTTCAACCCCGTTTTTCAAAAAGGATTTTCGCTCTCAACGGGTTATATTCTGAACACCGGACAAAGACCCGCGGAAATACCAGATGTGAATAGCGTTCCAAACCGCTTGCAAGCGTTCAATGTGAATACGAGTTTTGGACGGGAGTTTAACGTTGCGGGTGTTTTAAATCTGTTGCCCTTTATTAACGTGAGAAACCTGCCACTCTCAGTTGACTTCAGCGGAGAAGCGGCTTACTCACACAACAACCCGAATAGTATCGGCGTCGCGCTCATTGATAGCATGGAAGGGGCAAAGGAATCAACAACCGTCCCGACGTTAAAATACAATTGGAAACCGAGCAGCGTCCCATACGTATCGGAGAATGCGTCAATACCCGCTGGAGATCCCGATTACCGTGTTATACCGACCGACGAGAATAGAGCTATCTTCAACGTTGTGCTGAAAGACAAAAACGAAACGGAAGCCATAGGCAACTATATGCGGAACCGCGATGTGCCAGCCTCGTCAATCCAACCGCTCTCTCTCTCGACCGAAGAACGCCTCATTATGGAACTCGGCTACAATTTCACAGACGTTATCGCCGAGTGGGGCGGTTTTTCAAACGGTCTCTCCGCATCCGGCGTAGATTATTCGGAACGTAGCTTCGTTGAAATCTGGATGCGCGTCCAAGGCGACGACAATGTAACACTACACCTGAACCTCGGAGTGGTGAACGAAGATACAGATGCCGATGAACGATTGGATAGCGAAGATATCCCAGAAACGCTAACAGATACGAATGGAGACGGAAGCATTGATGCATTGGATTTAGACCTCGAGAATCTTTCAGAAATTGATCGCTATCGTGGGAACGGTGCGCTTGATACAGGGGAAGATATCGGATGGGGACTCAGCGGTCCGCTTGAAAGAACATCTATCGGTGTAGGCAACCAGATTCTGGACAGCGAAGATCTCAATGGAGACGGTGTCCTTGACAGTATAGATGCGTATTTTGAGGTGGCGATACCACTGAATGAGATTCCGAAAGAATGGGTCAAAAGCAAAAATGCGAACGGTTGGATGTTCCTCAGTATTCCACTCTCTAAATTTAAGCCAGCAGGTTCCCGTCTGCCGAGTCTCGTTTTTGTGCAACACTTCCGATTCTGGTTAAGCAAAAACGCTCCGGGTAACGTAGAAGGTTTATTACAATGGGCGGATATCGAAATCGTTGGCAACAAATGGAAGCAGGGGATTATCACTCGGTCAAGTTCGCAGCCTGCTATCGACCCCACCACGGGCGAATCCATAACGAACAATCCAGCATTCGGCGCCACCGGAGAAACCTTGTCAACGAGTACAATTGTGGAAGACACATTGGAAAAATTTATCGTTGGCACGAGGGATAACTTCAGTTATGACGCGTATCAAAGTGCATATCTGGATATCGAAGATAATGAACTTTTCAAAAAATTACATCCATTCACAGCCACTTCACTCGGTTTTCAAACACAACAACAACGTGAACAGACACTCAGCCTTGATTATTATCTCTTTCCCGGCTCTTACGGTGTCACCTCAAAGCAATTGAAAGGCTTAACACAAAGCGAAGGGCAAGATTTCAGCAAACACGATACACTCCGCTTTTGGCTTTATGGTGACAAAAGCGATACAACCTTCGTTTTACAACTCGCGCCAACCGTCCGAACCGGCTATCGCAGTTCCTTCTATAGTTCAGACCCGTTTGTCAATCAGACAGAACAGGAATCAGACATTAACGTTTTCGAGAATCTAACAGACTACTATGAATATACAGTCCCGATTGACTTTGAGGGTTGGAAGTTAATTGAAATTGATTTACGGGACCGCCACAGAAATGACTATCCCGATGTTGATAGCGATCCACAGGATAGCAGTCAGCAAGAAACTGTCCCTTCACCAGAAACCCTCCTAACTGACAGCCAACAGCCGGCAGCCGATAGCCAACAGCCCGATGGACAGCCTGATGGTTTCACAATTCGAGGGAAGAACAGCACGCGGCTTTCTATCAAAAATATCGGTGGTATCCTCTTGGGTATACGTAACGACACTGGACGTGAAATCAGCGGAGAAATCTGGATAAATGAGATTCACCTCGGCGATCCGCTCGTGCGTGCCGGATGGGCGCGTCGGGGCAATATGGCGATGTCCCTCGGTAGAATCGTTAAATTACGCGGCGGTTACGCAAGCCAAGACAAAGATTTTGAAAGTAGCGCGGGGGAAGTCGGTAGACAACGACTCTCTTCACGCGGATATAGCACAACAAACAACGACTTCAATATAGATGCAGATGTCACGCTATTCCCATGGCTGCCCATCCGATACGGAATCCGACACCAAGACACGGAAACCGAGAGCCAGCGCGGCAGCTACAGCAGCTTCCAGAGCGGGAAAAGTGAAATCCGTACCCGAGATATTTCTGTGCAGTTCATTCAAAACCCGTATCCGAATCTCGGCTTTGCTTACAACTACCAAGACTTTTGGAACGAACGTCAAGGCACACAAATTAGCCACCTTTATACGGGTAGTTTTCGGTATGAACTCGGTTCAAAACTTGGGGTCAACGCGCAGTATCGGCACGAAGACATACTCGCCAAACCCGAAACCGCAACGGAAACATCTTCGACCTCAACATCCTACTATAGTTACGGCTACGGTAGAAATCGAGATGAAAAAACGGATAGCGGCACCATAACATTTAATATCAGTCCGACGAGTATCTTCAGCCTGAACCCGAGCTACGATGTTCGCCGGACGCTTGAAAGGCGGGAAGATCCAAACACCAGCACCACACTTACGGGTAATATAACGACTTCGGGGTTGGAAACTCCTCCGACAACCGCCGAATCCGAAGAAGAAACACCAGCCGAAGATGTTAAATGGTCAATTGCTCAGCGAGAACACCGGTTGTCGCTGACACCACGCTTAAACCGGGATCTGATCGGTATGCGTCCCACTGTAACAAGCCGTATGAGTTTTCGTGAGAACTGGTTCCGTGAACAGAAAAACGCTTCACTCAATGGCAACATCAGTTTCGGCGTGAACCTCCGCGTTCAAAAATGGTTCGGATGGTTCCTCAAAGAAGGGAAGGGAGGAACGGAAGAAGGCGAGGATGGAGTGCCCAACCTTCCAAACTCCCAACCTTCCACGCCAGAAGCGGATGGAGGAACGGAAGAAGGGGAGGACGGGGTGCCCAACCTTCCAAACTCCCAACCTTCCACGCCAGAAGGGACTGATGACTACAGTGAACAACTCAGGGAAAATGGTATCGACGAAACGCAGATCCAAGAATTAGAAGAGAATTCTTCGACTTGGATTGAACGGGATAAAGGAGCAGTCAGGCATCAGCAGTCAGCAGTCAGTAAGAATAGCAGTCAGCCAACGGTTTCGGACAGCCAACACAAGGACGGTATCCTGCAGCGAATTTTGAAAAGTTTCACTGTTAACACCAATGCAAACTTCACCGCTACTGAATCGTATCGGCAACTTGCCTCTGGACTCTCAATGTTAGAAATCTATTCGCTCGCGGACGATGCAAAGGAACGGACGAACTCCCGGCGCAGCAATCGTTACACCGTCCGGAGCTCGGTAGACCCATGGAATTGGGCATCCTTGGGAACAAACGTCAGCACTTCCGACAGCTTCCGAAAAAGCTCAGGTACAACCTACGTACAGAACACCAATGCCTATGAAGCCGACGTAAAACTGAAAGCGCGGGAGACCTCCAGTTTCCAACTCCGCTATAGTTATACAACGCGAAATAACGGGACGCTGGACAATATACTCGGTGACAGTAAAGCCCATATCCCTTCACTGAGTTGGATACAGACATGGGGCAAAGAGACCCGGACAGCATTGGGTGTCCGAACTACGATTCGGGACCAACTCCGGAGCGGTATTAGAAGCAACGCGCTCATCGTTACGCCAAACCTGAGTATCGAATACAGATACCATACAGAAAATGGGATATGGATCCCGTTTTTCGGTAGAATCCCTCTGAAACACGATCTCGATCTCACCAATACCCTCTCTTGGGCTATCCGAAGAGAGCAATACGGGGCGAACCTTGAAGAGCGTTCAGAAAGGTATGAGACGACCTTGCGCGTCGGCTACAAAGTTAGTACCCATATTACAGCGAATTTCCATCTCGGCCTTAGCTACAACCACGATAGGGTTGAAGAAGGTAGAGACTTCCTCTCCATTGCGACCGCCCTCACCGTCCGCGGCGAAATCCAATAGAAAACTTGACAACGAATTCGCCCGCCCATCCAAACAAACTTAGAAAAAAATTGGAAAGAAAAGCGATTTATGATATAGTAGCCATCAGTACGGATTTTTTGAAAAAAATCCTTTCAGTTGTTAGCGGTCAGTAGACTTTGTTAACAGTAACGGTAGTTTTCAACTCTCACATCTTCTTTGCCGATTGCTGATTGCTGACTGCCGATTGCCAGTAAAAAAAGGAAAAACATGACAGGAAACCACAATACAGATATACCCCGCCCAGAGTACCCGCGTCCAGATTTTCAACGCGGAACATCCGAAGGTATCGACTGGATCTGTCTAAATGGGACATGGGAATTCGCTTTTGACCCTGACGATACCGGCGAACAAAATCAATGGTTTGATCCGAAGCCAACCGCTGAGTCCCCATGGACATTGCAAATACAGGTCCCTTACCCCTGGGAAAGCCTTGCGGCATGGGGCGACGAAGAACAAGCAGATAACGCAACCTATTTAAGTAAAAACGCCTATATCACCCCTGAAGAAGTCACCTGTGGTGGTTTAGAACGTGGTGGAAATTATCGGGACCAACCGAGGCATACAATCGGGTGGTATCGCAAACCGGTCTCTATCCCTGAGAATTGGGGAAATAAACGCGTTATTCTGAAATTCGGTGCCGTTGATTGGGAAACGACCGTCTGGGTGAACGGTAAAATGGTCGGTAAGCATGAAAACGGGTACCTGCCGTTCGAATTTGACATCACAGACGCACTTACACCCGGGGAACCCGCACGTATCGTCGTTCGGGCTTACGACGCACAGGACCACGGCGAGCAACTCGCGGGCAAGCAGATAGGTTGGTATGAACGCACCAGTGGTATCTGGCAATCTGTCTACTTAGAACCGAGAAACGAAACATACATCGCGCAGTGCCACATAACACCTGACATTGACAACGCCTCCGCCACGTTTGCTGTTAAGATAAATGGAAACTTAAAAAATACAGAACGCAAGTTGCGTTGGAATTGCGACGAACTGGGGGGGACAGTTGAAGTCTCTGGAGAGAATGATACGCAATGGACCATCAATATCCCGCCAGACCAACTCCACCTCTGGGACGTAGACACGCCACACCTCTATCATGTAACGCTTGAATTGCTGGAGGAAAGTGCTTCTAAAACCGAACAAGATCCAAACACTGCGCAACCTAACCAGAAACCTGCCCGTAATGTAATGGAGGGCAGCCCAGGGGACCATAATTTAAAAATTGATAGGATTTTTACCTACTTCGGTATGCGCAAGGTTTCCATTGCGAAAGCACCGGGTGGAGATTACCAGTATATCTACCTCAACAACCGCCCTATCTATCTGCTGGGTGCGCTCAATCAGTCGTTTAATCCGGAAGGCGTGTATACATTCTTGACAGATGAAGCGATTCGCAGAGATGTCGAACGCGCAAAAGAATTCGGATTCAACTTCCTCCGTCTCCACATCAAGGTAGATGAACCGCGTCTCTACTATTGGGCTGACAAGTTGGGTTTGCTTTTTATGTGCGACATCCCGAATTTCGGCGATTATACGGAGAAAGCGAAGGCACGATTTGTGCAAACGCTTCGCGGAAACATTGCGCGTGACTACAATCACCCTTCGATCATTTCATGGTGTAATTTCAACGAAACTTGGGGACTCGGCGGCAGAGAGTATAAAGAGATGCACGAACGGCAAGAATGGGTGCGCGAGATGTATCACCTCGCCAAATCTCTTGATACCACCCGCCTGTTTGTACGACCATGTAGAGACAGACATCAACTCGTGGCATTTCTACATCAACGATTACGAACAAGCGAAAGAACATATCGCCAACGTTGTGGAAGAAACATATCCGGGTTCAACGTTCAATTATGCCGGTGGCAATGTCCAGAGCGATGCGCCGTTGATTAATAGCGAATACGGGGGTATCTCAGCAGGGGCGGGGGACAAGGACATCTCATGGTGTTTCAAATACCTTACCAACGAACTCCGTCTCCATCCGAAAATTTGTGGTTACACACAACGGTTTTATGAAATACGACCGGTCGGTGAAGGCATTCGGATACGACTATCTCGATATTAACGCCTTAGATTTTATCGCTATTGATTATCCACCTGGGACAACAGTTACACCGGGTGAGAAGATAAAGGCTGACATCTACGCGAGCCATTTCTCGCACAAAACCATCACAGACACGACACTCCACTGGCAATTGGATACAATGTCAGCGACGGGAGACATTACACGTGGATGCGTTTCAGGAAGCGTTGATATTCCATTTCCGCAGTATCAAGTGCAAAATGTGCACCGACTTGAACTCACCATGCCTGATGTCCACGCCGCGGTCGGCACACTCCACGTCTGGGTAACAGATAGCACCGGTTCTGTTGTCGCCCGCAATTTCATCAACTTTGAGCATGTGGGAGAGGATTGTATCCCCGAAGTCCCTGTAGGAGGGGTTTCTAACCCCGAATTTCGAAACGATTCAGGGGTAGTGAGTATAAACTATGTCCCTGGAGACGTGTCCAAATCGTCCTGGGATGAACCCATAAATGAAGAACACCTGTTTTCCGCAGAGGGAAGTGGTTACGTTGAATATGAGATTTCGTTGATAGAAGGAATCGGTACAACAAATCCCGCGGAGATGGAATTGATTTTTGAAGCCTCCAGCGCAAACGGTGGTGCGCGTCAAACGGAACCTAAAAAATATCCATCTGACGTGACGATCTCTGTCAACGGCGTTGAAATCGAGACGATCCGCATACCCGACTGTCCTGCGGATGCGCGCGGTGTGCTTTCTTACATCCATGGGCAACCCGGCACCTACGGTTACCTTTATAGAGTTAAGGTAGATCCGTCCGTTGTTTTTGAGAACGAGGCAGATACATTAACAGTCCGATATGAAGTGAAAGCAGATGCTGCGGCAAAAGGGGGGTTTGCCCTCTACGGTGCACGCATAGGTAGATACCCGACGGGTCCCCATCTGCGCATTCATCGTTAATTGGCTATCGGTTATCAGTTATCAGTTATCGGTTAAAGAAGCTCTTGATAACGATAACCTAACACTGAGAAAGGGAGAAGGGGTTGAAAGTTTATTGGAAGACGCTCACGTCACAGGAGACGTAACCGACAACCGACAACTGACAACTGACAACTATTATGGCAAGTCCTGAATTTGTATTCACACGTCACCCCAATTTAGAAATTTCTTGGCCCTACGTCCACGAACAGATGGTGCGTCGATTAGAAGAATTAGGTGTCACACTCGTCCTGAACACAGAGAGCCGAGACCCTATTCACGAACAGGTCGACTTAAGCGAAACCATCGGCATATCCCATTTTGGTGGAAACCTGACTGAAGCCTGTATCGCGGCAGCCCCGAAACTGAAAGTTTTCGGAGCAATGACCGACAATTCTGGACACGGTATCCCATATCAGGCACTTCAAGCACGGGGGATCCCTGTGATTGAATCGACACGCGCGTGGTCGCAATCTGTCGCAGAATGCGCTTTCGGTCTTGCGCTGTCTTCGCTGCGTCGGACTGCACAATGGCATCTGCGGATGGCACAGGGCGAAAAACTGTGGGATTGGGAAAACCCGATGTGGGGTTCGCTCAACGCACGTGAAAGCGGGGCTCCGTTGGATAAACTCCCGGCTGCACATCAGTTCTGTGACGACCCCGATTTCGTCAATGGCGATCTCGGAACGAAACGGATAGGTGTTATCGGACTCGGGCAAATTGGCGGCAAAATCGCAAAATGGTGCAGTTTCTTCGGTGCGACGGTGATGGGCTTCGATCCGTATGTATCGGACGAACTTCTCCAAGAATGGAACGTGCAACGCGCCGATATGGACACACTCGCTGATAGCTCGGATATCGTTTTCGTAGCAGTCCCACCGACACCTTCAGCCAAACATCTGCTGAATCGAGAACGGATCTATCACTTAAAGAAAGGGAGTTTGGTTGTCGTGATTACACGCGCCTTTGCTGTTGATATGGACGCACTACGAGAACGCCTCGTGAAAGACGAACTCGCTGGTGCCTTCGACGTTTATGACATCGAACCGGTTCCCGTTGACGATGAACTTCGTAATCGGGACAACGTTGTTCACACGCCGCATATCGCAGGAAGAACGATAGATTCCAACTTACGCGTGGCAGACATGACCGTGGACGATTTTGTGCGGGTCCTCAAAGGTGAAACACCCATCGGCGCGTTGACACCGAAAGCAGTTGAGGTCCGGACTTCACCCACCCCAACCCAATAGAAGAGCCATCGGCTATCGGTCTTCGGCTATCGGTAGAGAGATTCTCGCGACGACCACAAGCGTATCTCCTACCGATTGCTGATTGCCGACGGTTTCCGACAGCCATCAAAAAATGTCAACCAAAACTCACTCTCAAAACCTCGTTCGTTCAGACATCGCGGATATGGCACCCTATACGCCAATAGTTCCTTTCGATGTCCTGAGTAAACGCCTTGGCATTCCTGCTGAAGACATCATAAAACTTGATGCAAACGAGAATCCTTATGGTCCCGCGCCTTCCGTCTATCGCGCCCTCGCCGATGAAAAGCATTATCACATCTATCCAGATCCGGACAGCACTGCCCTCCGTCAAGCACTCAGCCAGTACACAGGCATTGATGCGACGCATATCATCGCCGGGCAGGGTGCAGATGAACTGATTGATCTCATCGTTCGGCTGTTCGTCAGCCCTGGAGACGCGGTCATCAACTGTCCGCCAACATTCGGAATGTATCGTTTCGACACGGAACTTAACGGGGGCGAAATTATTGATGTCGAACGAAACGCAGACTTTTTTTTAGACATTGAAACAATAACTGAAATTGCCTCCAGCGGAAACCGAAACACTAAAATCCTTTTCATTACAAGCCCAAACAATCCCGATGGCAGTGTTCTGAGTGATGCGTGTCTCCAGCAGCTGCTTCAGTTGCCACTCATTGTTGTATTAGATGAAGCCTATATCGAATTCGCCGGCGGCGGTTCCCGTGCAGACTGGGTTCTACAACATGAAAACCTGGTGGTGCTGCGGACGTTCAGTAAGTGGGCAGGACTTGCGGGATTACGGGTAGGCTACGGTGTTTTTCCCGAATGGATAATTTCGCACCTGTTGAAGATTAAGCAACCCTACAACGTAAACGTCGCTGGGTCGGCCGCAGCAGTGGCTTCGCTGTCAGATCTCGGTTACCTACAGGAAAACATCAGGAAAATCGTAGAGGAACGCGAACGCCTCTATTCTGCCTTGCGAAATTTTGATTTCTTAGAGCCGTATCCGAGTGAGGCGAATTTCATCCTGTCACGGGTGATTGGAAGAGACGCGGCAGGATTGAAAGCGGCGTTAGCTGAACGAGGCATTCTCATCCGATATTTTAACACACCCCGCTTACAAGACCACGTCCGGATTAGCGTCGGTAAACCGTCCCAGACATCCGTCCTCTTGGATGCATTAGAAGTTGCCGGTTCCCAGTAATCAAACGCCCACCAAAAACCGAATATCCCTGAAACCCGTAAAACGCAGAC
>JAGWBV010000028.1 GCA_021295715.1 Candidatus Poribacteria bacterium
AAGCCGCATGGCATACACTTGATGATGGCGGGAATCCGAACGATCCAAGACTGCAACCGCTCCTTGAAAGGATCGCTAAAGAGGAAACCGATCCGAGACTCCGCCAAAATGCTCTTGACCTCATTGCCGCTACTCGGAAAGTTGAGGATCAGAAGGAGATGCTGTTGGGGCAGAAAGCACACACCTTTTCTGGACGGTGCGATTGGTGTGGCACGTCAAATGTCCAAGTCAGTTATGATTACGAGACCGAGTTTGAGGCAAACGGAACCAAGCGTTTCGCTTTAGTCTGTGAGGCGTGCGAATCCGTATAACGTTTCGGACTTATAGTGAATTCTAAACACTAAAACCATTCCTACTACCGCTGGCGAGGTTTCCGAACCTCGCCTCTTTGGGATGTCCAAGTGATTTGAAAAATTACTATAGTGCTACACGATTTCTCTTTTTGGGTTCTTGAAAAAAAATGAAGAAGAATTGATTCCGACGCAACAGAAGAGATAATGTCCCAATTTATGGACGCGTTTACCACTTTTGGAAAAAAGTGAAGGAAAATCGATTCCGGTTTTTAATTTATTGCTTCTGGTCTGCACCGCATTTCATTACGCGCAGGTTTTTGATGCGTTTTATCAGATTTCGGAATTTTGACGTTTCTTTTTTTAACCCAAAATTGTAGCCTGCAACAGCGGCGCAGGCGGATTTGAGAAAGGCGCGCGAAAGATAGCATTCACGTTGTTTAACCGCAAGGTAAAATTAAAAAACCGCAAGGTAAAATTAAAAAATGATTCCTGATGATGTGTACGTACACAAAACCGTAGAAGGCGATGCCGAGGCGTTCAATGAGCTCGTCAATCGGCATCATTCAAAAATTTATGGGCTTGCCTACCGCATGCTCGGCAATCCCGAAGATGCCGCCGACGCGACGCAAGAAACGTTTTTAGAGGCATACAAATCAATTAAGGCGTTTCGATTTCAGTCGCAGTTCGGGACATGGCTCTATAGTATCGGCATCAATACGTGCCAGCAGTATATCCGTAAGTCGCAGTCGCACGAACGCAAACTTACCGCTTATACCAGAGAAACGGAAATAGATGGCGCGGTTTCTGAAACCGATTCACCTGAACGGGCGATGGTCAATACCGAGCAGAACGAAATGGTTCAAGGTGCCATCAATCGGTTACCGCAGAAACAGCGCGAGGTCGTCATACTATACTATATGCAACACCTCAAATACCGGGAGATCGCTGAGATATTGAAGTGTTCAGAAGGCACCGTGGCTTCACGGTTGAATCAGGCACTGAAGAATCTCAAGCGGAAGTTGAGTAAGTATTATCTCTTGGAAGGAGGGTCTTGATGAATTTGAATTGCGAACAGACTCTTAACAATTTACCACACCTTGTCGCGCAGGGAGAGGCACGGACGACAGAACCGATGTCCGAAGGAATCTCGCGGCGCACCCTTTTGGAACATCTTCGGGCTTGCCCGGAATGCCAAAGGGAATACGAAGCGTTGTGGCACACTACGGACATCTTGGAGAGTACAGAAGCACCAATTCCACCGCCAGAATTAGCACAGAACATTCAGCAGAGCGTCCGGCAACTCCATCGACAACAGCAGCTCACATTCTTCGCGGGTCCGTTAGCATGGTGTCTTGACCGATTAAAGGTGGATCTCTCTCCGCGGTTAGTCAACGCCGTCGTCCTACTTTTCTTTCTCGTCGCGTCCGGTTTTGTTATGAAACTGGCATTCTTTACAGATTCACAGGAACCGGAGTTCGGTTTGACCGCAATGGAAAAAACACGGCTTCAGCACGTCAGAATCTCACCATCTCCATGGGCAATGGTTAAAGACACTGAGACAAAGATGGAGGATTCCGCCATGCCACAGCAGCCTGTAATCGCTGTCCAGCATGGGAATGATTCTTTCTTCAGTCCAACGCAAAATTCATCAGAGATGTGGCGCACCGATACCATAGGTTATGAAGAGCAGACAGGTGAAGCCAGCGTTGTTAACTATGCCCGAGATATTGCGAACGAAAAGCTGACTGTGTTTTGGAATCACATTAAAACCGAGTTATAGGTATGCAAACACGCCCGTGCTGCTCGAAATGCCTTCATTCTAAAAAATCCTTCCATTGCCCCAGGCGCGGTTTCGTAACCGCGCCTACACTTTTCTTTGGACTACTTGATTTCACTTGTCATAATTAAAATGATTGACACACAATAGTTGTTTGTGTATAATCGCCTAAAGTTGAGGATACCTCACCGATAACGATTCTATATTGGTATGCAAAATTGGGTGCGAAATCGCAAGCCTGCAACACCGGCGCAGGCGACTCGTGAGGAACGGATGTCAAAGTTCTAATGCTCGTTGTTTCTCCGCAAGGTAAAATTAAAAAATGGCTTCAGCGCAAAATACATCTCACGAAAAATCGCTCCTGGAAATTTCGGGCTTAAAAACAGTTTTTCCAACAGACGATGGCATCGTAAATGCCGTGAACGATGTCAGTTTTAAAATTGACCGCGGTCAGACCGTCGGCGTTGTCGGCGAAAGTGGATGTGGGAAAAGCATCACCGGACTGTCGCTGCTTCAACTCGTGCCCTCACCCGGACGTATCGAAGCCGGTGAGATCCAATTCTATCGCAACGCTGAAGATGACCCGTTAGACATTGCACAGGTGTCACCAAAAAGTGAATTGATGCGCCAAATCCGCGGCAACGAAATTGCCATCATTTTCCAGGAACCGATGACCTCCCTCAATCCGGTCTATACGGTCGGAAACCAAATTGCCGAAGCAATCGTCTTACACGAGCAGGTTGACAAAAAAACGGCACGCGAACGCGCAATCGAGATGATCGCCCGTGTCGGCATACCTGCCCCTACACAACGTGTCGATGAATACCCACACCAACTCTCCGGTGGCATGCGTCAACGCGTTATGATTGCAATGGCGCTCTGTTGTTCACCGACACTACTCATTGCAGATGAACCCACGACCGCACTCGATGTGACGATCCAAGCGCAAGTACTGGGTCTCATGCAGGAACTCCAAGCGGAAATGGGGATGGCAATCATGCTTATCACCCACGACCTCGGTGTTATCGCCGATCTCGCGGATGAAGTCGTTGTCATGTATGCAGGGCGCGTCGTTGAAACAGGCACTGTTGATGACATCTTCTATAATCCTCTGCATCCATACACGCAAGGATTGCTAAAGTCTATACCTGTCCTCGGAAGAACGCCGCAGAGAACCTTGCCCTCCATACCTGGAACAGTGCCGCACCCCTTAACACTGCCAGCGGGGTGCTCGTTTCAAGATCGGTGTTCAGAACGGATGCCAGAATGTGAGCGGATGCCAGAACTTGCCGGAATCAATGGAAAAACAGAAAACGGCGGACATGCTGTCCGATGCTGGCTTCACACAAATTTTTAATCTATTGCTCTTGTCTATTCTTACACCATAATGGTAGCCTGCAACACCGGCGCAGGCGGATATACGGAGTGGCAGATAAAAGTTCAAACCCAACTGACCGAACCGCAAAGTAAAATAGCAATTAGCAGTCAGCAGTTGGCAGTCATTAAGAGGTTTTCGGCTAACACAGTTTACCTCTTAAGATAGAGTCAAAACCCGCAGCTCGTAATGAAATGGAGAGCGGATTTAAGGAACGCATCCTATAGTTCTAACGCTCGTGATTACTCCGCAAGGTATAATTAAAAAATGAAGTTGCTTGAGGTGAACGATCTCAGAAAATATTTTCCGATACAGAAAGGTATCTTTCAACGCACTATCGGTTATGTCAAAGCAGTCGACGGTATCAGTTTTGATGTCCAACGCGGTGAAACACTCGGACTCGTCGGTGAAAGCGGCTGTGGGAAAACCACAGCAGGACGATGCCTACTCCGATTGATTCCGCCCACAAGCGGGAGTTTCATTTTCGGTGAGGAAGAAGTCGATTTAGCGAAGTTAACCTACCATGAGATGCGTCCGTATCGTAGACGTATCCAGATGATCTTCCAAGATCCGCATGCATCGCTTAATCCTCGGATGACGGTGGGAGATATTGTTGGTGAGCCGATGCGCGTCAATCGGACCGAGAAGGGCGCAGCACTGCAAGACCGGATTGTTGAACTATTGGAATCTGTGGGCTTGAGATCACAGGATATGCGCCGATACCCACACGCCTTTAGTGGCGGACAACGCCAACGTATTGGTATCGCGCGGGCATTAGCACTACAACCTGAACTCATCGTCGCAGATGAACCCGTCTCGGCATTGGATGTTTCCGTCCAAGCACAAATTCTCAATCTACTGGCGGAGCTCCGTGAAAAATTCCACCTCTCTTATATCTTTATCGCACACGATCTGAGCGTCGTTGAGCATATCAGCGACCGCGTTGCAGTCATGTATCTCGGTAAAATCGTGGAGATCAGCGATGCTGAAACCCTTTATCAATCGCCGAAACACCCCTACACGGAAGCATTAATATCTGCTGTGCCACTTCCAGATCCGAGTGCACAACGCAAACGCGAACATATCCGTCTTGAAGGGGATGTTCCCGATCCATCTCAACCGCCGACTGGATGCTATTTTCACCCGCGGTGCCGATACGCAACCGATATATGCAAACAGGAAACGCCAGAACTCCGTCAGGTAGCGCCGGGTGTTCAGGTGGCATGTCATCACAGTGATACCTTAGAGTTACAGGGGGTAGAGTGATGTCAAAACAACAGATGTCTGCAGACCAACTTTCCGTGTGCAGAAAACAACTGGAGCAACGCTGGAAAAGCCGAATAATGGACGATCGTAGGGAATTGGTTTATGAAAAAACAGTAGAACACGCCAAGTCAATTGACGAATTGTTTACAACCGTCTCTCAAGAGTTGAATACCTTCACGGATTCTCTCGCAAAGCCTGAGGAGGACGAGTGAAATGCGAAAGTTAATAGAAACCTCTCAGACTGTGGCTAAAGTCCTGATTATTTTGCTGATTTTCGTTGCTGGGTGTTCAGGTAACCCATTGGAAGATACCTCCGATTTTCCGCGTGGGCTTGAGGCGAAAGAAGCACCGATGTGGGCAAAACGCGTCGCCGAAGGCAAACTCCCCTCTCTCGCCGAACGGCTTCCAGAAAACCCACTCGTCGCCAAAACGAATTTCGACGGCTATGAACGTCCCGGTCCCTATGGTGGCACGTGGCACCGGTTCCACACACATCCAGATTTGGGCACTTGGAAGATGACAGCGGGTTACGCACCCCTCATCCGATGGAAATTTGATGCCTCTGGTTTGGAACCCGGTCTCGCTGAATCGTGGGAATTTAATGAGGATGGAAGTATGTTGACGTTGCATCTCCGCAAGGGGGTCAAATGGTCGGATGGGCATCCCTATACCTCTGCCTCGTTCGCTTTCTATTATGCGCTCTGCCTTGATGAACGCTATAAGTACAGCCCACCGGTTTGGTGCCAAGTAAACGGCATACCCATGGAAGTCGAAACGCCTGATGATTATACGATTGTCATGAAATTCGCAGGTCCCAATTGGCTCGTGCCGCTCTGGTTAGCGACCGGCTTTTGGTGGTGCAATCAGTATAACATTCCCGAACACTATATGATGCAGTTCCACCCAGATCACAACGCCAAATATACCGATTTCATTCAATTCGAGAAGGAAGATATCCCGCATCAGAACCCCGGGCGCCCAACGTTGTGGCCCTGGCGGGTGACAAAATATGAAAAGGGTGGCTTCCGTGTTGAACTGGAACGTAATCCGTATTACTATGTCGTTGATGAACTCGGCAGGCAGCTCCCTTACATTGACAGAGTTAAGACAAGTTTGGTGCCTGAGCCGCAGGTTCGCGTCCTCAAAGTCCTCGCGGGCGAGATCGATTGCCAATATCGTGGAATGGAACTCCGTGATCTTGCACTCTATTTGAAGGGACAGGAGAAGGGGAACTATAAGGTGCGTCGCTGGAAAAGCACGGCTGGCGCGCAACCCGCTATCTTGATTAACTGGACTGCCCCTGATCCTGAATTAAGAAAACTCATTCGGGATCAACGTTTCCGTAAGGCACTCGCTTACGGTATTGATCGCGTGAAATGTAACGAGATTGCATGGCGTGGTTTATTGGAACCCCAAGCGGCGACCGTCAGTCAAGAGGGATGGCACTTCGCCGATGAAGATGGACAGGCCCTCTTTGAAGAATGGAAGCGAGCCGATGCAGACTTTGATATTGCTGCAGGAAACCGCCTCTTAGATGAAATGGGACTCACGGAACGCGATGAAGATGGTTATCGGCTGCGTCCAGATGGCAAACGGGTTGAGATGCTTATGGACGTTCCGAGTTCTAATCTCAACAGCCAGGAGAATGACATCGGGCTGATTATTCAAGAGGGATGGGAGCAGCTCGGCTTGAAAACGCTGCTCTATACTCCTCCGGGTGCCGAGTTAAGTTTGCGTCGCACGCTTGGCAAGTTCACAATCAGTATGCACGGTGAAGCGGAGATGGATCTCTTTACGTATCCGGATTGGGTGTTTCCGACACTCGCTAAGTACTGGCACCCCAAGGTAGGAAAATGGTATGAAACGGGTGGTGAAAAGGGCGAACCCCCCACCGGACCCCTAAAAAAGTTGCTTGACTTATACGACGAAATTAAAAAGGAACCCGATGAAAAACAGCGGCATCAATATGTCCGGGACGCAGTTAGGATTCACATCGACGAAGGACCATTTCATCTCGGTTCTGCTGCGCGTTCACCATCGCTCTTAGTCGTAGCGAACCATTTTCACAACGTCCCAAACGACGGCATTTTGGGCCCATGGGCAATTGTTACACCCGCGACCAGTTATCCCGAACAGTGCTGGATGTCTAAGGAATAGCCATCAGCCGTCAGCCGTCAGCAATCAGTAAAGGCGGGAAGACGGGAAGATCGGAAGGTGGAAAGAAAAGAGAAGATTGGAAGACGGAAGATAGCGGTCAGTTGTCAGCAAAGAGGGTTATTTTAAACGAGGGGAAACGCCCTATCAAAAACACCCTTTTACCAACTGCTGAAAGGGTTGCGTAGCAACCCGTCCCGACTGCCGACCGCCATTCTTACTGACCGCTGACAGCCGATGGTTTCCGACAGCCAATAACAAGGAGAT
Source organism: Candidatus Poribacteria bacterium (assembly GCA_021295715.1). Lineage (NCBI taxonomy): Bacteria > Candidatus Poribacteria > Candidatus Poribacteria bacterium. The sequence continues at coordinate 7,133 of JAGWBV010000028.1, forward strand.
ACACCCATAATTACCTATATCATTCGCCGATGTTTGATCGCGATTCCGACACTCATGGCGATTTCTATCATCTCTTTTATCATCATTCAGCTCCCGCAAGGCGATTACCTCGACCGGGAAATTCAGCGGTTGGAGGAAGAATTCGGCGATAGCAGTTCGCTGGCGCATGTTGAGGAATTGCGGGCACGCTACGGCTTGAACGAACCGCTGTGGAAACGCTATTTTATCTGGATAACTGGTTTTGTGCGCGGTAACTTCGGTGAGTCGTTTGAGTATAAACGAGAAGTCCACGAACTGATATGGGATAGGATAGCCTTCACCCTGATTATCTCTGTCGGATCGCTCATCTTCACCTATGTTGTCGCAATCCCCCTCGGTGTCTATTCCGCAACGCATCAATACAAATGGTCGGATAATTTTCTCACCTTCCTTAGTTTTGTCGGGATGTCAATACCGGCGTTTCTCTTAGCACTGTCGTTGATGGTATTCGCGTTTGACATCTTCGGTGTCCCGCTGTTTGGACTGTTCTCCGCTTACTATGAAGGCGCGCCGTGGACCTGGGGCAAACTGACCGACCTTTTCAAACACCTCTGGATACCTGTTATTGTCGTCGGCATTAATGGGACTGCGAGTCTGATGCGGATCATGCGTGGCAACTTACTTGATGTTCTTGGGCAGCCTTTCGTCCAAACGGCAAGAGCAAAAGGACTTAAAGAAGTCGTCGTGGTGAGTAAGCATGCAGTGCGGATTGCGATCAATCCACTTATCAGTATTCTGGGAATGAGTCTACCCGGCATTCTCTCCGGTTCGGCGATCGTCTCAATCGTCTTGGGGTTACCGACAGTCGGACCGATTCTCTTACGCAGTTTGCTGAACGAGGACATCTATCTCGCGGGGACGTTGATTATGATGCTGAGTCTCCTTTTGGTTATCGGAAACCTGCTCGCAGACATAGCCCTCGCTTGGGTAGATCCGAGGATTCGCTATGAATGATTTTTAATTTTACCTTGCAGAATAATAACGTCTGTTAAGTCTATGACGCACATTTCACTTATCCAGGGGAAATGACCAAGCAAAAACCTCACCAAATGTAAAGCAAAGACAAATTATGCCATTTAAGGAGAACCTAATTTCATTACGGGCTACACAATTTGGATTAATATATGAAACCTACAATTGAGACTGCCGAAGAAGTTAAAGATGCAGGTGAAGTAGGACAACTGAGTTATCGCCAACTGATATGGCGACGGTTTCGTAAAAATCGGATGGGTGTTATTGCCGGTGCCCTCTTACTCATCTTCTATATGCTCGCCATCGGTGCAGACTTTTTCGCTCCGTATCACTACAACGAAATCAACATGCGACTGCGCCACGTGCCACCCCAACGTCTCCATTTCTCGGTCGAAGACGGATTCTATGTTCACGGATTAAAATCTGTCCGGAACCCAGAAAGTCTTGAGTTAGAATTTACTAAAGATTTGGCACAGCGTCATCCGGTTGAATTCTTTTTCAAGGATGCGGACGGCAGACGACATCTCTTCAGTTCTGCCGGTCCCATGTTTCTGTTAGGCACTGATCGGATGGGGCGTGACCTACTCTCACGAATTATGTACGGGGCACGCGTCTCGATGACGCTCGGTTTAGTCGGTGTTTTTCTCAGCATCATTCTCGGTTCCATCCTCGGTACTATCTCTGGATATTGGGGTGGATGGGTAGACAATCTCATCCAACGCGTTATTGAAATCCTTTCGGCATTTCCAGACATCCCGTTGTGGATGGCACTCGGTGCCGCACTGCCACCGGGTTGGTCGAGCATCCAAATCTACTTCGGTATCACCATTATCTTGTCGATTATACGGTGGGGCGGATTGGCGCGGCAGGTGCGTGGAAAAGTCTTGTCGTATAGGGAGAGTGATTTCGTGATGGCGGCGCGTGCCGCAGGCGCGGGACATTGGCACATCATCACAAAACATTTGCTACCCGGGTGTTACAGCCATATCATCGTTATTGCGACACTCGCTATCCCCGGCATGATTCTCGGAGAGACCGCACTCAGTTTCTTAGGATTAGGGATCCGTCCGCCGATGACGAGTTGGGGGGTCCTACTGGAAGAGGCACAGCGTGTTACCGTTCTACTCCATTATCCGTGGCTCATTTTCCCAGCACTCCCAGTACTTATTGTTGTAATCGCCTTTAACTTCTTAGGTGATGCCCTCCGCGATGCCGCAGATCCATATTCAGATTAATTAATCGCTCCTGGGCTGCTGCTGCATCGCAGTGAGATTTTGCTTCGCATTGTCCCGCAGGTTTCCTCTATAGGCTTGCGCAGAATACAGGTTTTCAGCGAATTTACGACGCTGTTTGGGCATTCTGACGTTTCTTTTATCTTGGGAACATTAAACCAGAACGGTAGCCTGCAACAACGGCGCAGGCGGATATACAGAGAGGAACTTTCAATGCAAAACCCACTTGATCCAACCGCAAGGAAAATTAAAAAAACAGACCTTGGATTCTTCGCAACAGATGTTTCATTCACAGATAAATCCGCAATCGTGACAGGTTCCAGCCGTGGTATCGGACGCGCAATCGCCATTGAATTGGCACGCCAAGGTGCCGATGTCCTTATCAACTACAACCAAAACCGTGATGCTGCCGAATCCGTCCAACAGGAAGTAGAGGCACTCGGCAGAAAAGCGGTTATTATCCAAGCAGACATCAGTGACCTCGACGCACACGAAAGATTACTCAATACCGCACACCATGCTTTCGGAAAGGTAGACATCCTCATCAACAACGCCGGTATCACCCGTATCGCTGATATTCTTGAGGAGACACCGGAACAGTTCGACTTGATTGTCAATACCAACCTGAAGGCAACCCATTTTCTCACGCAACGCGTCGCAAATTACATGGTAACAAACGAGATTCGCGGCTGTATCATCTACACACTCTCGATCTCCGATATCATGGCGTCCGACAACCGAACCGCCTACTGTATTTCAAAAGCGGGATTAGAGATGAGCATGCGTGCCTTTGCTGGACGCTTGGCGGCACACGGCATTAAAGTGAACGGCATTGCTGCCGGTGTGATTGATACCGATCTGTCGCGGGTCCGTATACCGGATTATGAGGAAGCCGCGGAGAAAGGCTATATCTTTATGGTCCGTGCTGGCGCGCCTGAGGATGTCGCGCACGCCACGATTTCTGCCATGAGACTTTATGATACCGGAGTCGTCCTCCCCGCTGCTGGTGGTGTGATGACACCGCTGTTGAATCTTCGGTCTATGGCAGAATTAGATATGAATAAAGAGTAGGACTTACACATTTACAAGGAGGCCGGGATGTCTGATTTTCCCTGTAGTCCAATGCGTCCGCATCGATGGCACGTAAGAAAGAGTGGACACATCACGAAATCTCAGTTGGGCTATCGCGGCACAATACTGACCGAGGGTGAACTGATGGCGTTTGAGCAGAAGAGAGAACCGCGGACCCCTGGCATCATCACCCTCGATGACTTAAACCAACCAAGATTTTTCCACTTTGATTCGATCGTCGAAGCTGAACGGGAAAAGATGCTTTTCAATATCCACGATCGAGCACTACGAGAAATTTATTGTGAGATTTACAGCATAAAGATGCCCAGCCACCCAGAGACACATTTTTCGAGAACCGAATTGTTAGACCGCGGACACTGGACGGAAGAACGAATCAACACATTCTTAGAACCAGAGTCATTTTCCACATCTCTTCTCGACGTTCGTATTGAATATGTGATCTATGCTAAGACATCCGTCCGCAAAGTGGAGAGATCCGAAGCATATAAAGCTTTGTGGCAGGGAGAAAAAGAAAAGCGAGTCGCGAGACGCAAAGAAATCCGTGAGAAAGAGAAAATCACGCAATCACGCCTGATCTCCGAACGTGGCTGGACGAAAGGATTAATAGGCGACCTGCTGGGCGAACCCGATCTGCTCGTAGACAATCCACATTACAAAACAGCACCACAAATGCGGTTGTACTTCCTCGATCGCGTCAAAGAGATCGAAAAAACAAGTCCGATTTTTGCTAAGCGACGCAAAAATCGCAAAAAACGGCTTGCCAAAAACCCCTTGATGTCTAATAAAATCCCGAAGCTTTAGGTCAGACCTACTCCTGAATTCCACAAGTGCTTCTGTATGACGCTGCAGAGTCTCCTCCTCCTTTAGGACGAGGTCTATCACGAGTGGATTGTGTTCACATAATCCCAATATCCCGAAGTATCGACTTTTTGATTTTACAGACCATCGTATACGCTGGATCGAAAACGTTTCCCATATCGTATTCTACCGCCTGCCCTAACAGGATATGTGCTGCGCTTTTTTCCAAACCGAGTTCACCCAACCATCGAAGAAGTTCCGTCGTGGCGTGTTGCACCGCCTGATCCAGCGGACGCGCATTACCCGCCGCGAGAATATAATCACTGTTTTCCGCACGGGGCCAGTTGATGCTTTTTCCCTTGAGCACTTCAACCGTGAACTGCACATCAAAAGAAATTTCGATGCCCGTCCCAACGATTTCACCATCACCTTGCACAGCATGTCCATCACCGAGATGAAAAAGCCCACCGGAGACGAACACTGGAAAATAAACAGTAACTCCCTCTTGAAAACCGCGATAGTCCATATTTCCGCCGTGTGTGGAGGAGGTCGCTGTCGAGATCGCTTGTCCTCGCGGCGGCGCAACACCGAAACACCCGACCATCGGTTCAAGCGGGAGCGTAAGTTTACCCAGCTGTGTCTCTGGGGTCATCAATGTCGCCGTCCACTTTTCCACATCCACGTGCCACTCAGCGCGCCCACCTTCGGGCATCTCGGATGCAACGTAGTGCGGATCCAAAACATTCGGAGCAACGACCATAGCCGTCCGTCCGACTTTTCGATTCGGGAGGACCCGATCAAAATGGACCGCTAATGTATCTCCCGGTTCTGCCGATTCAACGTAAAAAGGACCTGTTTGTGGGTTTCCTCCCTCGGTGACCTGTGTATCGTTGGCATCGTAGCCCGCGTTGTCCACGGTGGTTGTAAAAACGGTGTCTCCGCTCTCAATGTGGAGCACCGGTTCGTGTGCACCAATCGCTGTGTAATAGACCGTCGGTTCAAAGTGATGTGTCGCCATTTTTTTAAATTTTCCTTGCGGTTTGATGAATGAAGTGCCTCTCCGTAGACCCGCCTGCGAGTTATGGCTTGGGGTTTTGATAGGGTATTTCTGCGTATTGTTGCAGGCTACCGTTTTGGCGTAAAAGAAAGAGACGTCAAGAATCCCATACCCAACCATAACTCATCGAAAACCTGCGCGTAATAGAATGGAGGGGTTTGCTTGGGCATTCTTTTGCCCAGGAGCAATGAATTAAAAAGCGATGTGAATAATATATCATGTTTAAGATACCGCGTCAAGGAACGAAAGACTCTTAAAATCCGCGTCATCCGTATCATTCACGACAATCCGCGATTTGCGGCGTACTCGCCCAAATGCGACGTGCATTCAGACAAGATATGCCCAATCCTCCAACCTCTGACACCGAAAACCGGAAACTGACAACAAATGATTTGACATCACTGAACCGCTGTGTTAAACTCTTTAAAAAATCTAAACCGATAAAAGGAACACCATGAAACAAATCTTTAAAAACCGCACGATCCACATAATCTCAACCATTTTCTTATTATTAATATTGGTCGCAAATGCCAATGCTGAACACGACTGGACAGAACAGATTGCTGCCTATAAACCGATGGTGGTGAATATCGAAACCTCCTCTGAGATAGTCTTTGAGACAGAAGCAAAAGGTACAAGTTTCGCCACCGGTTTTGTCGTAGATGCCGAACGCGGCATTATCGCCACGAACCGCCATGTCACGGGTAGCAGCCCTTCTTACGTCAAAATTAACTTCCACGACGGTAGTTTTACGGAAGCGCGGATTCTTTACTACGATCCCACACACGACTTCGGGTTTTATCAGATTGATCCCGCCGAAGTCGATTTTGAACTGCAAGCCGTTGAACTCGGCGAATGGGCAGAACTTGCCCTCGGAGATGAACTCTTACTCATTGGGAACAACGAGAAAGAGGAGTATACGATCAAATTCGGAAGAATTACGAACCTCAATGTTAACAAAGGCGACCGTCACTCCAGTTATATCCATACGACGTTTGATCGGACGGGCGGCTCAAGTGGCAGTCCCGTGTGGAATACCAAAGGTGAGGCCATCGCGATTCACGCACGCGGCACGGATACTTCCAGTTTTGAATTGCCAATTGATTACCTCTACGATGCCCTTGAATTGATGCGAAACAAGATGCCAATCCAGCGCGGCGAGATCGGTGTCGATTTAGAACTCATCTCTATTGGGGAAGCCATCAAACACTTCAATTTCCCAAGTGCTTTACGAAAAGAGATAGGTCCCTCCAAAGCCGGAACACCCAAGGTTATTCAGATTGAATCCATTGTCCCAAGGACAACAGGCGAAACCGTCCTTCGCGCATCTGATATTATCTATCGTATAGATAATGAACTTATTAGGGATGACCTCTATACCTTTGATGCTATTCTGAACCGGAACGTCGGAGGAAATGTTACGTTGGAAATCTATCGGAACGGCGAAAACCTGAAACTTGATGTCCCTGTGGAGGATTTGGAGGCAAAGAAGGTGCGGCGATTCGTTAGATTCGGCGGTGCTGTCTTTCACGATATTACGCCGCAACTCCGACGGATACTCTTCTTAGAAGCCGATGGGGTCTATTTACCGCACGCTGATGCAGGCAGCAGTTTCTCACGTGTCGGTTTACAGGAACGGAATGGCAACTCTAAAGTAGTGATTCTTGACATAAACGGAAAACAGATTCGTAACCTCGACGATTTCATTGAGGCGTGCCAGACCATTACCGATGGACAACACACCTACGTTGTTGTTCGAGACTTCAATCTGTTCGATAGTTCACCGACGCCGAAGAGTTTGACGGTCAACCTCAAATTTGGTCCGTTACAGCAGTTTGAATGGAATCAAGAGGCGTTGGATTGGGAAGACGGAGGCAACGAATAGTTATTGGTTATCAGTTAGAAGGGGTTTGTATTTCTTAACTGATAACTGACTGCTGATTGCTGACGGCTGTTCTACTAAAAACTGATAGCTAATTCAATAAAATCGGACGCCGAGTGCTTCTCGAAAATTCGGGCGTAATTGATGTATAAAATCTCTTTCCATGTAATCCCTATGCCGCCTGTGAGTAAACCATTTGAGATGCCGAGACGAATAGGGAGTATTGAGAAAGGGTGCCACTCGGTACCGATGTATAATTCTGGAGTTTTACCTTCGGTAGGAACGACAAAATCGACTGAAAAATCGCAAGGCGCGTTTCGCAACCAATGCTCCGCGTAACGATAGGAGATACCGAGCGTCAGCCATTGGATGCCATACCCCTCAAGGTTCTGCGCGAGGCACCCGAACTTGAGATTCGGACGGGGTTTGAAAAGCAATCCGAGATCGTATGCTGTCTCGTAACCGAAGAATTGGTAGACATCGGAGGGGTGTCGTCGTTTAAACTTGAGACTGAGTCCCGCTGCAAGGTATGGACCGAGTTGACGCGCGACACCGTAATAGTTGAAATCGGGAACACCACTATCGACACCGATGGCGATTTTGTTACCCCAAAATAGACTATAGCCGCGGTAGCTATAGCCTATACCTTTCGGATCGAATCGATAATCGCTTCGGTCGTGGAATTTATTGACGGCAAAGAGTTTCACACCCTGCCACTGAATGAGTCCGGCTGGGTTCCAAAAGCCTGCACTGGCATCGTCAGCGACAGCAGTAAAAGCATTGCCCATCGCTAATGCCCGCGCACCTACATACAGGGGGCGCGCCGATTCAAAGGGTCTTTTGTCAGGGATCGCCTCCGCACATAGCGGGACTATCAACCAGAGAAAACATAGCGTAGCGTAGATAGTTTTCATTTTCGGTAATTTAGCATGAAATACACAATATCGCAAGGGGAAGGGCTATCAGCAGTCAGCAGTCGGCAGTCGGCGGTCAGCAAGGAGGTACCTCTCTTAAACGAACACCTCTTTACCGACCGCCCCGATAGCCGACTGCTACTATGCCGACAGCCGATAGCCATTAAAAAATGGACACGCCACCCGGTACGCTTTACCTCGTTAGCACGCCCATCGGGAATTTAGAAGATATTACCTTGCGCGCACTCCGTATCCTCAAAGAGGTGGACCTCATCGCCGCTGAAGATACCCGTCAAACACGTCGCCTGCTGACGCACTACGATATCCAGACACCGCTCACCAGTTATTTTGAGGGCAATCAGCGGATGAAGGGAGACAAGCTAATCGAACGCTTGAAGGCGGGAGAGGCGATTGCAATCGTTTCAGATGCTGGCACGCCGATCATCTCCGATCCCGGCTATCCACTCTTACGCGGATGCATTGAGGCAGAAATCCGGATTGTTCCTATTCCTGGGGCATCAGCGGTCGTCACAGCGGCATCCATCTCCGGACTGCCTCTACATAACTTTATTTTTGAAGGGTTCCTCTCTCCAAAATCTGGGAAAAGAAAGCGTCAGTTGCGTGTACTCGCTGATGAAGAAAGGACGTTAATTCTCTTTGAGTCCCCGCATCGGCTCCGGCGTTTCCTTGAAGATGTCTTTGAAGTGATGGGTGAACGGGACATTGTTATCGCACGCGAGTTGACAAAACGGTTTGAAGAGGTATTTCGTGGGAATGTGAGTGAAGCGTTGGAGAAATTTCAAAATACCGAGCCGAGAGGGGAATTTACCATTGTTGTTGCCGGAAGAAGGGAAAAAGATGAAAACTGATAGAATCGCACACATTGCAGTTATCGGTGCAGGACTGATGGGACATGGTATCGCGCAGGAATTTGCAAGCGCAGGATACCATGTCCGTTTGCACGATGTCACCAACGAACAACTCGAAATCGCCCTCACCCAAATTGAGCAAAATTTAAATGTACTCGCTTCAAATGCTATTATTCAGCAGGATGGTATTTCCCAGACCCTGCAGCGGATTCAGACCTCCACAGAGCTCGAAGCAGTCGCAGAAGGGGCAGACTTTGTCGTGGAAGCCGTTACTGAGAATTTGGCACTAAAACAACAGATATTCGGTAAATTGGACACGATATGTCCACCACATACAATTTTGGCGAGCAATACGACGGCATTAATGCCGAGTCAAATCGGTGTAAACGCGAAGCGCAAGGATCAGATACTCAATACCCACTATTTTAATCCACCTTACCTGATTCCACTCGTCGAACTGATTCGGAGTCCTGATACGTCTGATGAAACGGTTGCAGTGACGTTTGAACTCTTGACATCGCTCGGTAAAACACCCGCAATTATTGAGAAGGAAGCACTCGGTTTCGTCGGACCGAGGCTGCAAGCCGCTTTGATTCGAGAAGCGTTTGCTATTGTAGAACAAGGCATCGCCAGCGCAGAGACCGTGGATCTCGTGGTGCGCAACAGTTTTGGACGAAGACTCAGCGTCGCTGGTCCCTTTGAGGTCTTTGAACTTGCAGGATGGGACCTCGTCCTTGCCGCTTTTGAAGAACTCTATAAAGATCTGAATAGCTCATCTGACATCAATCCGCTGCTCCGACAGATGGTTGAATCCGGTAAACTCGGCGTAAAATCTAAGGAAGGCTTCTACAGTTGGACAGATGAGAAAATACAGCAGCTTCGGGAACGCATGAACCGCGCTTTGATACAGCAAGCAAAAGCTGCAAAGTAGTAGGCACACGCCGCTGTGCCGTTCACAGAAATGTCTAAAGTCATAAGCAGACTCCGCTCAGTTTTGGAACACAGAAAGCGTCGTATTATATTACTACTTGTGATGTCCATTGGGTTCGTGTTTGGCGGTGTCTACCATAGACAAATTTGGGGATATGTCCTCGAGCTCACCGCTGCTTTTCAGAGTATTGAGACAGCGCGAGCGTACATCGCGGGTTATGGCGCACTCGCGCCTGTTGTATCGGCGATACTCATGGTCTTTCAAAGTGTGATCGCGCCTTTGCCAGCGTTTCTGATTACCTTTGCAAACGGCACACTCTTTGGGTTTTGGTGGGGTTCACTTTTGTCGTGGAGCAGTTCGATGGTGGGCGCGGCACTCTGCTTCTATATTGCCCGTTATCTCGGTATCCAACGGATTACGCAGTTCATCAGTCAACCAGTAGTTGATAAAGCAAATAATTTCGTCGAAAAATATGGCACTTACGCCATTCTTATTGCTCGCTTGATGCCGTTCATCTCTTTTGATGTTATCAGCTATTTTGCCGGGGCAACCCGGATGCGGTTTCTCGGATTTTGGATCGCCACCGGCATCGGTCAAATGCCAGCCACCTTGGTTTATTCTTACCTCGGTGAGAGCGCATCGCCACACATCAAATGGATTCTTTTCGCTTTTGGTGTCGTCATCGCGATCTCGATTGTAAAATGGCTAATCCGAAAGTAGTCTTCAGTTATCAGAGGAATGAATATCAGCCATCAGCCGTTGACTTTCAGAAAGGTAATCTCTTTCTGACGACTGATTGCTGACTGCTGACAGCCATAAAAAAGGAAAACTAAAAATGGTTCGCATAGGTGTAGTTGGAGTCGGTGGCATGGGAAACGCCCATTGCAACTCGCTCCCGAATGTTGAAAATTGTGAATTTGTAGGTGTAGCAGACCTCCGATTCGACGCAGCAGAAACCGTTGCCCACCGGCATCAGATTCGCGCCTTCCAAGACTATCACGAATTATTTGATGTGGTGGACGCTGTTGTTGTCGCAACACCGCCTGTCGCACATACGCAGGTAATCGTTCATGCCGCTGAGGCGGGAATACATGCTTTCTGCGAAAAACCGCTCTCATTGACCCTCGCTGAGGCTGACACAATGATTGAGGCATCGGATAAGGCGGGAACGCATCTGATGGTCGGGCAGGTGTTACGTTTCTATCCTGTCCACGAACTCGGTAAGCAGATAGTCGATGCTGGTGATATCGGAGATATTACCTACATAGAGACGGATTACACAGGTCCCTATAATGCCCCGCGCAATCGTCCTGAAAGTTGGTACGGCACCGTCGGCGGGCTTTTGGAAAACGGCATCCACAAATCCGATCTGATTAATTGGTTTGGTGGCACTGCCCTCACCGTCGCTGCGGAGGTCGGCAGTTTTTCTGGGCATGACGATTGGGAAGATTACACCGTCTCTCTCATCCGTTACGATTCCGGAGCGGTGGGTATTTTACGGTGGGGTGGTTTCCTCGGCGCACGCGGCACCAACGAAACCATTATTGACGGCTCCGAAGGCTCGCTCCGATTAGATATGGGAACCGATCTCGCCTATCTCAAAAAACGCGGCGAGGCGTGGAAAGAAATCGTTCCTGACCGAGATGGACCACACGGTGTTATCGGTGAATTGACCCATTTTGTCGATTGTGTCCGAGATAACAAAACCCCGATGATTGACGGTAGGGGTGGAAAGCACGCCGTAGAAATCGTCTTGGCAACCTATCAATCTGCGAAAGAGGGAACCAAAGTTGCTTTACCGATGGAGGAATAGACGGACTTGGATGGAAGGGTTTGACGGGAAGGGAGGAAGGATGGAAAGGAGACTTCACCTTCCAACCTTCCAACCTTCCAACCTATCAATCTGTGAAGCCTATGCTCTTCCTCGCACTTAACATCGTCCTGCTTTCCGGCTTTGGGCTCTTTCTCAAGCATGCTAAAGATAATCAACAACGTTTAAATCCGATCGGCTTTGTCAACTACCTCGTTGCTTTCTTTATCAGCATCTGGGTCCTGTCGCAGGAACAGGATTTTGAGTTCTCAAAGCTAACCTTCGCGTTAGGCATATCAAATGGTGTGACCTACGCCGCTGGATTTGAACTGTTTACGCTTGGGATCCGGCTCAGCGGGATTGTTGTCACGGCGGCACTCGTCAGGCTATCGATCGTGGTCCCGATTTTAGTGGCGATGCTGTTCTGGAAGGAGATTCCCAATCTCTGGCAAGCCATAGGACTTCTCTTAACTTTTGTGGCGATTCCCCTCCTCAGCCAGCGAGAAAAAGAGCCAACCTACAAATTTACGCCTGACAGACCGGAAGTGCCTCAAGGTTTGGGATTCGCTGTCGCGATTACGATTCTGATTATCACCGGTATCTCACGACTCACCATGAAAGCTTTCAACGAGATGTGTCCTATCGATGAGAAATCCCTCTACATGAGTCTGCTGTTCGGTGTTGCCACACTTATTTATCTTGGGATATGTCTCTATCAGAAAACGTGGCCGAATTGGTGGGAGGTCTTCTACGGCACGCTCATAGGCATCTGTAATGTCGCTGGGAGTTGGGCACTCCTCATTGCACTGGACAAGGTGAGTGCGTTGATTGCGTTTCCGATGTCAAGTTCGGGTGGTGTGTTGTTCACGATGTTCGTTGGTATGGTATTCCTCCGTGAGCGGCTGGGTCGAGTTCCTCTCATCGGCGCGCTACTCGCAATGATTGCACTGATTTTCGTCAATTTGAAGCCATGACTCGCCGTCTTGAGTTTTATCATAGCACCTCGCTGTCCACAGTTTGCTACTATCTCGAAGCAAGGGTATAGAGTGAAGACAAATTTGACTTTGGACGCAAAATGTGGTATCATTTATCAAAAATAGGGATTCTTAAAAAGAATGCGGGAGAGCGTAGAGCTGGTCATACGAGGCATCCATCTGTTAGCGGCGATAATCTGGTTGGGTGGTGTCGTTTTTTCTGCCTTCGTCGCGATGCCGATTCTGCAACGTAACTTACCGCCACAAAACCTGTTAGCAATCCACAATCGTTTTCGGGGCTTGAACCGATTGATGATTCATGTTCTCCTGACGACAGGCGCGATGGTGTTTTTTATTGTTGCCTGGAATAATGGCTTTTTCGCAGGAAATAGTGACGGTAATTTCAAGACCTATATGTTAACTTTTGTCGCGAAACTCGCGGCGTTCGGTGTTATGGCTCTTTTTTGGGGATTATATAGTTCGCTTTATCGGCGACACCTTGAGGCTACCCCGCCTAATGACAAAACATATCGCAACCCAAGCCCGTATATCAATGTGTGGAGAGGTTTGATGCTGGTGACGGGACTCGTTGTCTTCGCACTTACATTGCTGTTAAAAAACTGATTTCAAAACATTAAAAGTTCTTGTGGAAGAATGTGGATCGGAAGGATAGACGGGTGGAGACAGGGAGAGACTGCCCCCAACTTCCATGCTTCCAATCTTCCAACTATGTCCTTTTTTTCCGTTCTCGCCTATCTAAAAATATGACAGATACTAAAGTTCAGGCAGTTTCATGGAATATCACCCGATTGTGCAATCTAAAGTGTACACACTGCTATCTCCCCGCCGGATTCGTAGACACAAACGAGTTCGCGAACGGAAACTTCCACCTATCCGATATTCAAGACTCTCATGAATACGTTAGGGATGCGGAATTGAGCCAAGCACAATGTTTTCGCGTCATTGATGAAATCGCTGAAATCAACCCACACATCCTTCTTATTCTCACTGGTGGTGAACCTCTATTACGCCCGGATATCTTGGAGATATCGAAGTATGCCTCCGATACCGGGTTTCTTGTTGTAATGGGCACGAACGGTGTCTTATTGAACGACGAAGTCGTCGAGAAGATGCAACAGCACGGGGTCACCGGTGCAGGCATTAGCCTCGACTCTATCCAGCCGACAAACCATGATCGGTTTCGTGGGATGGAGGGCGCGTGGAAAGCGACGATGAACGGTGTAGACGCACTCAAACGCGCACAACTCGACTTCCTCGTTCAGACCTCCGTGACGCAGTGGAATTACGATGAAATTCCAGAAATCGTGGAATACGCGTATCAACTCGGGGCAAAGGTGCTGAATCTCTACTTCCTCGTCCGAACCGGAAGGGGTAAGACGGTGATGGACATTACACCCGCGCAATATGAGAAGATGCTTGAGACGCTCTTCAAGTTACAGGCAGCTTATGCTGGAAAAATGCTCATCGCCGCGAAATGTGCTCCACATTACAAACGCGTCATCTATGAACAGCAATCCGATTCTGCGTTTCTTCAGGGCTACCCCAGTGGCACCTGTCCGTGTGGTATCTACTACTGCCGCATTACGCCTGAAGGCGAACTGACTCCCTGTCCCTATCTACCTGTGAGCGTCGGTAACCTCAAAGATGAAAGTTTCGTCACGCTCTGGAATGAATCGAAGACCTTTCAGGAGTTGCGGAATCGGGATTTACTTGAAGGGAAGTGTGGCGCGTGTGAATTCAAAGAGGTATGCGGCGGTTGCAGGGCGCGTGCCTATGCCACTACCGGCAACTATCTCGCTGAAGACGAATCGTGCGAATATCAGCCTGGACAGTCCAGCACACCACCTGTTCAAATAGAGAAAAAGGTTGCTTTCGCAACGGAAACCGATTACGATTTACAGTGGACATCGGCAGCAGAAAAAAGATTGAAGCGTGTGCCGTCATTTGCGCGTGGGATGGTCGTCAAAAGCGTTGAAAAATACGCACGCGAACACGGTCATCGCGAGGTTACCCCTGAACTGATGCAAGCCGTCAAGAAACGGTTTGATAAAACTGGTATTCCATCCTTCAGACCGAAACGCTGATGCAAGGTAGTAGGCACACGCCGATGTGCCGTCAGACAACTGTAAAGGGCACTCCTATGCTGACAACAAAGCAGATAGCATTTTTTCAGGAACATGGATACCTTATCCTTAAGAATTTGATTGATCCTGAGATAATTGATGCATGGCGGATACAGGTATGGGGGCATTTTAATTCCAGTTTAGAAACACCGGAGACGTGGCCCAACGACTATGAGATTCCGGGCTTCACCTTCTCGCCGTTATTTGGGCATCTGCCTGTGATGCAGGAGATTGTTGAGCAACTTGGTGGCGGACAATTTTTTACAGGCGGTGGCGGCTCACCGATTATCAAGTGGCCCAATCCTGAAGAAAAGTGGGCAATGCCCAAGGACGGACACATCGATGCCTATGGTGCTGTCGCTGGCTGGAGTCCTTTTATGATCGGAGCGACAACCTATCTCTATGATGCTGAACCCAAGGGGGGTGCTTTCGTCTTTTGGCCCCGAAGCCACGAGTCAACGCATAAGTACTTCCTCCAATATCCAGAGCAGATTGACGGCAGTTTCTACGATATTGAGGGTTGGGACTGGCACGTACTCTCAGATTTATCGCCAGAGGGACCCCGTGAGTTTATCGGTGCTGCGGGTGATGTCGTCCTATGGCACGCGTTTCTCTGCCATACCGGTTCCGCAAATGTAAAAGATGTTCCCCGTTTTGGTCTCTTTACACGTTATGCCCATGAAAAACGGGAGGAGATTAAATACAAAATTCCAGAGGATCTCTGGAAATACTGGGCAATTTAAAGAATGGTTGTCGGTTATCAGCCATTGTCCTTTACTGATAAAGGGAAACCAGATGCTTACAGCAGAGCAGATAGCATTTTTTCAGGAACATGGATACCTTATCCTTAAGAATTTGATCAATCCTGAGATAATTGATACATGGCGGGCCCAAGTATGGAAGCATTTTAATTCCAGTTTGGAAACACCGGAGACATGGCCCAGCGATTACGTCGTGCAGAACTTCAGTTTCTCGCCACTGTTTGGGCAACTGCCCGTGATGCAAGAGATCACCGAGCAGCTCGGTGGTGGGCAATTTACAGGGGGGGGTGGTTCACCACTCGTCAAGTGGCCCAATCCTGAAGAAGAGTGGTCGATACCGGGTAGTGGGCACATTGACGCTTACGGTCCCGGTGGCTGGAGTCCCTTTATGTTGGGGGCAACAACCTATCTGTATGAGGTCGAACCCGGCGGCGGTGCCTTCGTCTTTTGGCCCCAAAGCCACTATTCAACGCACAAGTACTTCCTCCAATATCCGGAGCAGATTGATGGTAGTTTCTACGATATTGAGGATTGGGGATGGCATGTGCTTTCGGATTTATCGCCAGAGGGACCCCGTGAGTTTATCGGTGCTGCGGGTGATGTTGTCCTGTGGCACTCGTTTCTCTGCCATACCGGGTCAGCAAATGTTAAAGATATTCCCCGTTTTGGGATCTTCGCACGCTACTCCCATAAAAAACGGGAGGAGATTAAATACGAAATTCCAGAAGACCTCTGGAAATATTGGGTCATTTGAGCAGTGGCTGTCAGCCATGAGTTATCAGTATTAATCTTTAGCCAAAGCGCGTGCCCAAGCAACGCGCCGGACTGGATATACGGGAAGGAACGTTCTCGTAAAACCTGTCTTCAACGGACCGCAAGGAAGATTTTAAAGATGAGCGAACAAACGAATACACACGAGCGAATTGCGAATGTAGAAGAACGCTTGACACGTCTGGAAAGTCTGCTTGTCAGTATCAACGAAAAATTGGAGCAGCGTTCTGATGTCAGTGGAGTTGATACGGAGAAAACGGAAGAGTTCAAGCAGTGGGTGACAAATTACGTTTCAATGCGACTGCAACAACTCGTGCCAGAGACCTGCGACCATCCTGATGAAGCCGTACTTCAAGACGGTCCCTACCTTGACAACACCACAGTGCCTTGTACAGAGGAAGTCGAGCATCGGGTCAAGCGGATACCAATTCCGTTTGTCCGTGAGATGGTTGTCCAGCGCGTCGCTGAAAATGCACGGCAAGCCGGTGTTGAACGTGTAGATATTGACTTTTTCGAGGAAGCAGCGACGTTTTGACAATGTAAAGCCACGGAGGAGTTTCCTCTGCCCAATTTTGATTGGAAGGACTTCTTAAAGGCACCGCTGTAATGGGTATCTGTTGTCAGTTATCGGAGGAGTGGTTGTCAGTTGTGAGTTGTCGGTTAAGAGCGATTTGTGGTATGCAAAACAACCACAACTGCTACATACCTACCGACAACCGATAATCCATAGCTAAATCATGGACTGGGTTTTTAACACCTTCTCAGAATACCTTGAGAACGACTTTAAAAAACGCATTGGGAAACAGGATCCGACTGTTTCCGACCTTTGGCAAGCCTTTCAGGTGCTTTTTCCTGCTACGTCCGCACAGTTACTCGTGCAGGAACCGGTGGGCAATACAGTCCGATTTAAGCCGCTTGCCTTCTATCACGCCGACGAAATGGGTCCGTTGATTGAAGCCCCGTTGGAATATCTCAGAGGAAATTTCGGGGGTGGCAAATTCAAAATCAACTTCTATCACGGTATGCAGTTCATCGCGACCATTAATTTCAAACCAGAGGGTCCTGAAATCTGGCGTGAGTTACCTGAGTTGGAAGGAAACCCCATTTCCAATCAATAATGCTAACGAAATTCTGCTACTGGAGCACAGTTTGTTTTTCTTACATTCTGCAACTACGGTTAGAAATTGGTAAACCTGATTAACAACTGATGTTATGTCTACTACGGCGTACATCACGAGGACAATAGACACAATTATGTCATTCGAGCACAATGTGTCTTTGCTATACATTCATGAGCCAGCAACAGGAATTTGGGGCATGCCCCTCATGTGGAAATGCAAATCTCCGTCGATTGGACGGTAATTCATGGTTCTGTTTGGATTGTGACTGGGATAACTTAGGTGTCATTTCCAAAGGAAACGACGACTTGCTCTCCTCTCTCCTTCACGGAGACATCCATTCGCGGCGGCTCGCCGCGCAAGCGTTGATTAATATCGGTGATGCTGACCGACACCTTGCCGCGCTAACGGATGCAAACGCCCTCTTAGAAGCACTTGACGACGAAGATGCCGATGTGCGCTACTTCGTCGCAATCGCACTCGGTAAACTGGAGGCGAGTCTCAGTCTTGGTAAACTGAAGCAACTCGCCCAAGACGATGCCTCCGCACTCGTGCGGGAAGGAGCTAAAACCGCGGTGGAACAGATAGAGGCGCGCTATCTTCGTTAGACATCTTTTTCTATTATCTGGAGGACCATCCCACATGGGTAAGTTTAAAACTTATCGGATGATGGCAGCTTGTAGCCGAAGGCGAAAAGCGGATCTTTGAGTTTCGGGGACATTGCCACACGGCACCTGATACCTCCCGTTAGGGCAAAGTTAAAAAATGGAGGATTGTTCCGAGCGGGCGCGCTTGAAACTTATCGAATGATGGCAGCTTGTAGCTGAAGGCGAAAAGCGGATCTTTGAGTTTCGGGGACATTGCCACACGGCACCTGATACCTCCCGTTAGGGCAAAATTAAAAAATGGAAAAAATTCGACTCGGTTATATTGGTTGTGGGTTCATGGCACAGAAAGTCCACATCCCAAATTTTACAAGCATCCCGGACTGTGAACTCATTGGGCTTGCAGAGGTACGTACTGAACTCGGGAAAAAAGTCCAAAGCCGTTTCGGTATCCCTAAACTTTATCGGGACCATGACGAACTCGCACAAAACGCTGATATTGAAGCAGTCGCTGTGTCTGCCGATTTCGCATTGCAAGGTGAAATCGCGCGGGATCTCCTTTTGGCAGGTAAGCACGTCTTCATGGAGAAACCGATGGCTGTTTCCGTTGAACAAGCCGAAGCTATTGTAGCAGCGTCACAAAAGTCTGGCAAAAAGTTGATGGTCGGCTACATGAAACGGTACGATGCCGGAAACGAGATCGTCAAGACAAAAATCGCTCAATTCCGAGAAACAAACGAACTCGGACGCTTGACGTACGCCAGAAATCACGGATTTGGTGGGGATTGGGTCTGTAATCTCGATACCCACATGGATGGGACAACAGAAACAAAACCGAGCGCGCCTGTCAAAACGCCAGAATGGATACCCGACCAATGGCGCGGCTCTTATTTAGGATACCTACAACAGTACACGCACAATATCAACCTGATGCGTTGGTTTCTTGATGCTGGCGACAAAGTTAGCGTCAGAGTCGTCGATTTAGACGCTAACGGATATTCTGGTATTGTTATCTTCGATATGGACGGTATCCGTGTGACGTTAGAGACTGGACATGTCTCTCATTACCGTTGGGATGAGCATAGTCAAATCTATTTTGAGAACGGATGGGTCCATACGTGGGCACCGCCGTTGCTTTTGAAAAATACGCCTGCAGAAGTCGAAATCTATCGTGCTGGAGAAGAACAAGAAATCACCCAGCCGATTCCGAGACCGAGTTGGACCTGGGCATATCACAGAGAAGCGGAGTACTTTGTAGCGAATGTCCGCAACGATGAACCTTTCCGCTCTTCAGCCGAGGATACCCTCACAGATGTCAGGCTCTTTGAGGACATCTACCAAATCCTCATTGAACAGCAGAAATAGTTGTCGTCAGTATGTAGTGCGTAGGTTGGGTTGAACGGGATTCTGTGAAAAATCGCTAGCATACAGAAATCGTTTCAAGATTCATCGAAAAACCTAAAATCACCAAAATACGAGTGAAACCCAACACATTTTCGCATCTCCAGTGCTTGGATTGTTGGGTTTCGCTATATCCATCTGTACGGATGAGTCATTGCAGAGCGGAACTCTCCCCGTATAATAAGGTTATTTCCGCAGTAAAATCTCCGTTTCATTAATATTCACCGCGAGTTCATAGTTCGCCTGCAAGTATGCCGCAATCAACGGGTGCCGTTCCTCGACAGGAATACCGTCAACTGCATCGAACCAACCTCCTGTTTTAAAAATCACTAAACGCGTTTTGTCCCTTTCAAGGGCTGAGATAACTTCTTGCTGCATCCCAGCTGTCGATGCATACGAGACTTGATGGAATCGGGTAACGCTCAGTCGGTTTGCGAAGAAGTAGTAAGCACCTTGGCTCGTAAAATCGAAAATCTTTTCGTTCTGTGTTGTATTTTCCTGAATATAAGCGACCACCTGTTGGACATGTTCAACCTGATCGTCCGGGATGTCCACCTTCCCTGCGCGCACTAATTCCTGCGTCACAACGCGTTGTTTGAACGGATTTTGACGCAACCGTTGCCATTTCTCACGAAAACCTGCTAACGGCTGATGGGCTTCTCCAACATACCAACAGAATACCGCAGTCGGAATCAGTACCCACGCTGCCGTCAGTGCGGACTGCCAGCGTCCGTTACCCCTTAGAAACGATAGACACGCACGGAAC
This sequence comes from Candidatus Poribacteria bacterium, assembly GCA_021295715.1. Classification (NCBI taxonomy): domain Bacteria; phylum Candidatus Poribacteria; species Candidatus Poribacteria bacterium. The sequence goes on from JAGWBV010000028.1 coordinate 27,269, forward strand.
ATTTTGAAGATCCCACTCTCTAATGGAAATAGACAAAGCAGCCATAAAAAGGTCGCGCCATAAATCAGATGACCACCATCTGAACGTCCCAAAGCAGTTCGGAAGTATGCAATGCCACCCAGCGATAGAAGTAGGAGTTTCATCGCGTTCGGTTCCGATCCAGTACCACATAAGCACCGATATGTCAGGTACGCCGCCACAATCAGAAAGATGCAAACGGGCAGATACCATCGAAAACCATCACTTAAGACGAAGACACGCCAACCCTCTGTTGACAAGAGTGTAAGTGTTTCCGATAGAGATGGAAAAGCGAGTCCCCACGTTGCGAGTTGATAGCGACACTGGATGTAGGAATTCCAGATGAGATCGTCTAAAGCACCGTGGGAGAGAAAATAAATGCCTACCGAGAAAAAACCTAACAGCACCCCGCAACCGTAGCTGATTAAGGGAGGTAGGTATTCTCTCCCCCTTCTCTCCGGCTGGCGAGGTTTCCAACCTCGCCCTCTTCCACCCTCCGTTCCAAAACCGCCTTGGAACACATAGATAACCAGGAACAATCCGATCGCGCCCAGCGTGTAGAGTCCGATTTCAGTGCTATACCAGAACGCTAAACTCGTGGAGATCCCAGCGAGGAGCAATTTCCATACAAATGCGGGGACCTTGTTCGTGCGGGTGCCTTGGAAGTGCGTAAGGGAGTTCGCTACGAAGGCGAAGCTAATTAAGCCGAGACTATGCCTTGCAGATACCCAAAATCCCGTTCCAGACGCAATAAGCACGCAGATAAAGGCGGTAAAGAATCTACCACGGAATACTTGCAAACCGAGCACATAGAGGGCAACATAGCCGAGTGGATCCAATATATCCTCCATTGAACGCATACCGAACAGGGTCGGTTCAAAGAGTTGACTACCAAACCATGCCAGATAAGCATTCTGGAAGAGTCCGTGCTGGATATAGATGTCACGAAACGGCACCGCGCCGTGCAGCATTTCGTTGAGAGGTGCAAGCCGTTCACCTTCGTGGAACAGATCTATTTCGCCGTGGATGTTTCCAGAATAGGTAAGGAGGTAGATGAAAATCGGGAGGATAATGTATTCAAGTCCACCGCGCTTTTTAATTATACCTTGCGGTTCGTTCAGAGGGACGGGAGATTTCAAGTCCTTTTCCGCAGACTCACCCCCGCCTCTGTCATCGGAAATATCTGAATTCCATAGGGTAGGGAAGTACCGCTTATACAGCAACGCCAATTTAAGCAAAATGGATAAACCAATCGGTAGGAGTAAGCCTGTTAGTGTGCTCTGACCAATATGGTAGACCTGTAGCCAACAGAGCCATAACGGAATGGATGCTAACGCGTTTGCTTTCAGAACACGCTGTATCGGTTGTGCGGTTCGTTTAGCACACCATCCTGAATAGACGCACCATGCCAGCCAGTACAGGTATATTGCCGTTGGGATGCCAAGCAGTGCCAGCAGATAGAAAAAGTATTCTTGTTGTTTCGGATACGCGTTAACACTGAGCCAGCCGACGATACCGGAGTTTGAGTGATATTCAAAAACAATGTATTTTTGGAGGGTTATTCCTAAGGCGATTGCAAGGGAAGCAGCGGAGAACGTGAGGGTTCCAATATAGGGTCGGAAGGCAGAGGCTTTAACAACGCGCATGTCCGGCATCAATTGCTGACATTTGTAGAGCAAGTTGTGGTTTGCAAGCTGCACCAAAAGACCTCGCAAGCGTTGCATGGTTCTCGCCTCAATGGGGTGGTGTTAGGGAAATCGCTTCTACCGTCTTAAGTTTCTCCAAGCCGTCCGTCAACCTCAGTAAAATCGTTTGCTGTTTCGTCCCACGCGAAAGCCTTCACCGCGCGTATTTCGGTGTCGTAAACTGAGATAACCAGATATGTGGCATCCGGATATGCGGGTTCATCCCATACGGTTGCATCTGCTTTGTCTTTTTCGGAGAAGTATGCCTCGTGATTTGGATGTGAGTGGTAGAACGCCTTAATTTGCCGTTGCTGTGTGTCAGCCTCTTTGTGAACGGCGATTAAATCGTCAGGGTGTATGACGTAGGCTGTGCGGGCATCGCGCGGATATGTGTCTGGATCTTCCTGATGCAGTTCATTCTGTATGTTTCGGCATTTCTGGACAAATTCTTGTGTTTCAGTTCCCAGAATAACACCGCAGCATTCATTGGGAAACTCCGATTTCGCGTGCTCACAAATCTCACTGAGGGTTTCTGGTTTTAAAGTTATCATCGAATAGCAATTAACCATCAGCTGTCAGAAAGAAACGCTGAAAATCTCTCTGACAGCCAATACGTCGGAATCTCTGACTGTTACTTGCATTGGCAAGCAATAGTCATTAAGATAGACTGCATCCACCAGCGATCGCGGGAATAATTGAGATCTCAGCGTCATCTTCGACAGCGGTCGCTTTTCCATCGAGGAAGCGGATGTCTTCGTCGTTGAGATAGATATTTACAAACCGACGGATATTTCCGCCGTCATCACAGAGACGTTCTTTCATCCCTGGATAGTTTACTTCAAGGTTATCAATGATGCCTTCAATATTGGCACCTTCTGCTTCAACCTCTGCCAAGTTTTGCGTCAAGCGTCTCAGCGGGGTTGGAATACGGACTGTTACAGACATGAAATATATTTTCTGTTCTTAAAAAACTATACTTTTCTATATTTCCCTATTGAAAAGAATAGATTTTTAAAGGGATCCTACCCCCCTGTTA
>JAGWBV010000029.1:0-443 GCA_021295715.1 Candidatus Poribacteria bacterium
AATGCGTGCATCCACTGCATCGCGTTTGGGCAATGACGCACCTACACTCTCAAGAACAGAGTGATAAGCCTCTTCAGCCGTCTGCTGGCTGATAGGTATAGTGTCAAAAGGGTGCTGAAGTTTTAATCCTTCAATATATGAACTACCACCCTGAGGATGCACACCACCGTTCCAGTTGTTGGCTGTAACTGCTGCATTCCTATCAACAACGTTATCGGCAATATACCACTTTGCAAAGCCATCAGCCAAATTACGTGAATTGGGATTGACAATTCGGTGTGTCACCTCGCCCGGACGGGTTGCCGGGACCGGCTTATAGTAATTGGCTACCATATTGATAACAGCAAAGTTTAAATTTTCCTTGCCCGGTTGTTCTTTCTCGCCACCATAAGTGCTGTTGTAACCCCAGTTGTACACCACGTTATTCCTGAAATCGTTATATC